>NZ_JBXWRZ010000004.1:0-185730 GCF_059613165.1 Ruegeria sp. BHSB172 | reverse complement strand
CAGCTACGAATATCCTGGCGACGACATTCCGATCATCGCGGGTTCGGCTCTGGCCGCGATGGAAGGCCGCGACCCGGAGATCGGCGAGAACAAGATCCGCGAGCTGATGGCGGCCGTTGACGAGTACATCGACACGCCCGAGCGCGCCGTTGACCAGCCGTTCCTGATGCCGATCGAAGACGTGTTCTCGATCTCGGGCCGCGGCACCGTTGTGACCGGCCGCGTGGAGCGTGGCGTGATCAACGTCGGCGACGAAATCGAGATCGTCGGCATCCGCGACACGCAGAAGACCACCTGCACCGGTGTCGAGATGTTCCGCAAGCTGCTGGACCGCGGCGAAGCCGGCGACAACATCGGCGCGCTGCTGCGCGGCATCGACCGTGACGGCGTCGAGCGTGGCCAGGTTCTGGCCAAGCCGGGTTCGGTGACCCCGCACACCAAGTTCGAAGCCGAAGCCTACATCCTGACCAAGGAAGAGGGCGGCCGTCACACCCCGTTCTTCGCGAACTACCGTCCGCAGTTCTACTTCCGTACGACTGACGTGACCGGCACGGTTCAGTTGAAGGAAGGCACTGAGATGGTCATGCCGGGCGACAACGTCGGCTTCACCGTCGAACTGATCGCTCCGATCGCGATGGAAGACGGCCTGCGTTTCGCCATCCGCGAAGGCGGCCGCACCGTCGGCGCCGGCGTCGTCTCGAAAATCATCGAGTAATTCGCACAAGCGAACGATCAGACGGAAAGGGCGTCCCTCGGGGCGCCCTTTTTGGTGCTCCTCTCTAGTGGACATTCCGCCTATTCAGGGTAAAACAATCAAAACGAGAGCAAACGGATTTGTCCGATTATGTGAAAATGGTTGGCTGGCGGGGTCTTGGTGCTTGGGGTGAGCTACATAGCTTATGACTACTACAGCGCCGGGTTTCATACACGCCCAGATTTACCGGAAGGGGCATTTTCGATCTCTTTCAAGAGCGGACTGCGAGCTATCCTACTCGATGTACCGAATGAAAGGGCTTCGCGGCGCTATTTTGGCTATCCGGTTGAAGTGCCATTCTATCTCGAAAAAGTATGGTCATTTTGCTATCGCCCACCTGAGTTGGAAAGGCAGCAGTTACTGCAGCAGTTGGGCAACAAACCTGGCGAACGCATCGAAGGCGTTTGTGAAATTGATGTTGAAGGTGACAAAGTATTTAGAGGCGTCGTGACTTCGGTGCCGAAACTTTAGACTACTCAATCAAGTTAAAGCCTGAACTCCCTATCGGGCCAACAACGTGGTGACATTCAGAATGTCACAAACGCAAACACGCGAGAGCAGGGAAAAAGCAGCCTATGGAAGCAATACTTGCCCTTCTATTCATTTCTTTCTTCCTATGGTTGATTTGGGAGCTGTTTGCTCTGGTAGGCGACATGGCGGAACGGCGCGGACAAGATCGACTGCTATGGCAAATGGCAGCATTGATTATCAACCCCTTTGGTGCAATTTTCTTGCTTTGGCTATTCGTGTCTGTCCGTGAAGATCGCTAGGCCCGGTTAAATCATGTGCTTGATTGGGCTTGGAATGCTTCGATCTGACAATGATTTCCCAATTTTTTGGACGTGTTCACGGCCTATCAGGCGTAAGATGCGGTGGACTTGATCCAAACAAACCGCTTGCCAAACCCCTTTCTCCCATGTATGCCGCGCGGGTTCTCATGCAGAACGTAAAGGCGGGGTGATTCCCGCCTTTTGGGTTCGATGAGGGTTGGCGATGAGCGCCTGTCCTCCTCTCAACTCCAACGCCTGAAAAAAAGGCTGTTACGATGCAAAGCCAAAACATCCGTATTCGGCTCAAGGCATTTGACTATCGCGTCCTGGATGCCAGCACGCAAGAGATCGTCAACACTGCCAAGCGGACCGGCGCGCAAGTGCGTGGCCCGATCCCGCTGCCGAACAAGATCGAGAAGTTCACGGTTCTCCGTGGCCCTCACGTTGACAAGAAATCCCGCGATCAGTTCGAGATCCGCACGCACAAGCGTCTGCTCGACATCGTAGATCCGACGCCCCAGACCGTGGACGCGCTGATGAAGCTCGACCTCGCCGCTGGTGTGGACGTCGAGATCAAGCTGCAGTCGTAAGATCGGAGGGTATTGATGATGCGCTCTGGTATTATCGCAAAGAAAGTCGGCATGACCCGGCTGTTCATGGAAGACGGTCGTCAGATCCCTGTCACCGTTCTGCACCTGGACAACCTGCAGGTCGTCGCACAGCGCACCGCTGACAAAGACGGCTATACCGCCGTTCAGCTGGGCGCCGGTGCCGCCAAGGCAAAACGCACCTCGAAGGCCATGCGCGGCCACTTCGCCGCCGCCAAGGTCGAGCCCAAGCGCAAGCTGGCCGAGTTCCGCGTGTCGGAAGACGCGCTGATCGAAGTGGGCGCCGAGATCTCGGCAGATCACTTCGTCGAAGGTCAGAAGGTTGACGTTTCGGGCACCTCGATCGGTAAAGGCTTTGCCGGTGCGATGAAGCGCCACAACTTCGGTGGTCTGCGCGCCTCGCACGGTGTCTCGATCTCGCACCGTTCGCACGGTTCGACCGGTCAGTGTCAGGACCCGGGCAAGGTGTTCAAGGGCAAGAAGATGGCCGGTCACATGGGTGCTGCACGTGTCACCACGCAGAACCTCGAAGTCGTCAAAACCGACGCCGAGCGTGGCCTGGTCTTCATCAAGGGTGCCGTTCCTGGGCCGAAATCGGGCTGGGTCACCGTCAAGGACGCCGTGAAGAAGAAAGCGCCCGAGGGTCTGCCGTTCCCGGCTGCTCTGAAAACTGCAGCGACCGAGGCTCCGGCTGAAGAAGCGCCCGCGGAAGGGGGTGAAGCATGAAACTTGACGTGATCAAACTGGACGGCAAGAAAGCCGGCGACATCGAGCTGGACGAAGCTCTGTTCGGCCTCGAGCCCCGCGCGGACATCCTGCACCGTGTGGTCCGTTGGCAGCGCAACAACGCGCAGGCCGGCACCCACAAGGTCAAGACCCGGTCCGAGACCAGCTACTCGACCAAGAAGATCTATCGCCAGAAGGGCACCGGTGGCGCACGTCACGGTGACCGCAATGCGCCGATCTTCCGCAAGGGTGGTATCTACAAGGGCCCGACCCCGCGTTCGCACGGCCACGACCTGCCCAAGAAGTTCCGCAAGCTGGGCCTGCGCCACGCTCTGTCGGCCAAGGCAAAGGCAGGTGAGCTGGTCGTGATCGAGGCTGCCGAAGCCGAAGGCAAGACCGCCGCATTGGCCAAGCAGGTTGCAAACCTGGGCTGGAAGCGTGCTCTGGTCATCGACGGCGCCACCGTGAACGAAGGGTTCGCCCGCGCAGCCCGCAACATCGAAGGTCTGGATGTCCTGCCGTCGATGGGCGCAAACGTCTATGACATCCTCAAGCGTGACACGCTGGTGCTCACCAAAGCGGGTGTCGAAGCACTGGAGGCTCGACTGAAATGAGCGCGAAGGCAGAACACTACGACGTGATCCGCAAGCCGATCATCACCGAGAAAACGACCATGGCGTCCGAAAACGGCGCGGTTGTCTTCGAGGTCGCGATCGACGCCAACAAGCCGCAGATCAAAGAGGCCGTCGAGGCGTTGTTTGGTGTGAAGGTCAAGGCGGTGAACACCACCGTGACCAAAGGCAAGGTCAAGCGGTTCCGCGGCCAGCTGGGCAAGCGGAAAGATGTCAAAAAAGCCTATGTGACCCTGGAAGAGGGCAACACCATCGACGTGACCACCGGTCTCTGATCGGACCCGTCCTTGGAGAGAAATGAAAACCCCCGCCGAAAGGCGGGGGTTTTTTGTTGGGCAACTAACTCGAACTTCTCGCCTATACGAGGAGGAGGGCAAAGTGCCTTCTGCAACCTAGTGTTGACACCACAAAGTTGAGATACAAACATACCGCGATGGACAGATCAGTGCATTTTGGAAGGCGTTATGGCTGACAAGTGGCATGTTGAGTGGTTGAAGGAAGGTGTTGCAAAGTGGAACAAAAGACGCAAGAGAGTTGACTTTCGACCTGACCTATCTGGAATAAGGTTTTTCGAACTTCTACCTCCCGACTTTAGGGATGACCCAAAAACATCTCGGTACTTTGAACGAATAGACCTTACCAATGCGAACCTGTCTGGCGCAGATTTATCTGACTTGAATTTTTCTCAGGGGCGTTTTGTGGGTGCTGATTTGTCCCACGCAAATATTTCCAAGTCGAACTTTGCGAAGGCCAGTTTTAAAGATGCAAATTTAGTTGGCGCGGACGCGTACAGATCTAACTTCAAGGGAGCGAGGTTCGAAAACGCAATCCTGAGTAACACTCGCCTTGATGCAGTCCAAGCCGACGGGGCCGTATTTATTGAAAGCCCAATTTCCACGGAGCAACTCAGAATTCTAGGTCAGGACAGAATCCGTATCTTCGAGTCTCGCGCGTCGTTTTTTGACGCGACGGTATTAGACGGGAGGTTGAGCAAATCGGTTAGCCGTCCTGCCATCAAGAAAGAGGATAGTCGGACCCGAAAGAACAGATATGATGTTTTTTTTGGAACAAATAGAAAACCTCGAATGGAAAGAGGTGCCGTTGTCGATTTTAGTGGTAAGCGAGCGAATCGTATAAGCTACGGGATATGTGAAGTAATTGTTCCGGATGGCCACAAGATTGGTTCACTAGGATCTCCGCTATGGAAAAGACTTCTGAATAGAAGCGATGACCGTCTGCGGGTAGATGATATTATTTCGCTCAATCAAGAACTGTTTTTTGCACACATTCGTCAAACCCTCGCTAAGATGAAAGTGCGAGAAAAGCCAACAATTTTCATTCACGGTTATAACACAAATTTCCGTGATGCGGTTCTAAGAGCCGCGCAGATTGGGTTTGATCTTGGCTTGGGGCAGGGAATAGGCCTTTACAGTTGGCCGTCCAAGGGCTCACCGCAGCGATATAGCGCAGACGAAGCAACGGTCGAAGTTAGTAAGTACTTCTTAGCGGACTTCATTGAACAATTTGTTGAGAATACCCAGGAAAAAAGCATAAATATCATTGCTCATAGCATGGGTTGTCGCTGCCTGTTGGGTGCTTTTGAGGTTTTATCGAACGGTCGGCAGAATATTCTGAAGGCAATCAACCAAACAATCCTAGCTGCTGCCGACGTCGATTCATCGGCTATGGTTTATTTGGGCAAACATGCCGTCGACAACTGCACAAGAACGACGTCCTACGTTTGTGACAAAGACAAGGCCCTGATGGTTTCTCAATGGCTGCACGATTTTCATCGTGTGGGCATAATGCCACCAACATTCGTGTTGAACGGAATGGACACAGTTATTGTGAATAGTCCAGACTTGGGAGATTTCTCGCATGGCTACATTTCTAGTAGCAGGACTATACTAAATGACATCTTTGCCTTGCTAAAAAGCAATACTCCGCCCTGTGATAGATACTCTTTGGTACGGCACGATGCTGCTGGTGCAATTTGCTGGCGTCTGAAAGAGTAGCTTTCCCCTATTGCCCCCCACCTCCAAGCCTGCTAAACGCACCCAATCTTGTGGCCTCGGATTCGTTCCGGGGCCTCTGATATTTGCAGCCGGGGACCTTCGGGGCCCTATAACCTGGGCACCTACGGGGGCCTCTCACATAGCGGGGATTGATCCTCGCGCTTGCTAAACGGAAGACAGAAAGCATGGCACTCAAGTCGTACAAACCGACGACGCCGGGCCAGCGCGGGCTGGTGCTGATCGACCGTTCGGAGCTTTGGAAAGGACGTCCGGTCAAGTCTCTCACCGAGGGTTTGACCAAATCGGGCGGCCGGAACAACACCGGACGGATCACTTCACGCCGCCGTGGCGGTGGCGCAAAGCGTCTCTACCGGATCGTTGACTTCAAACGGAACAAACTGGATGTGGCGGCAACCGTCGAGCGGATCGAATACGACCCGAACCGGACCGCATTCATCGCACTGATCAAATATGACGACGGCGAGCAGGCCTATATCCTGGCGCCGCAGCGTCTGGCGGTTGGCGACAAGGTCATCGCTTCGGCCAAGGCCGACATCAAGCCCGGCAACGCGATGCCGTTCTCGGGCATGCCGATCGGTACCATCGTGCACAACATCGAGATGAAGCCCGGCAAGGGCGGTCAGATCGCACGTGCAGCGGGCACCTACGCCCAGTTCGTCGGTCGCGATGGCGGCTATGCCCAGATCCGTCTGAGCTCGGGCGAGCTGCGCATGGTGCGCCAGGAATGCATGGCCACCGTCGGTGCCGTGTCGAACCCGGACAACAGCAACCAGAACCTCGGCAAAGCCGGTCGTATGCGCCACAAGGGCGTGCGTCCGTCGGTCCGTGGTGTTGCCATGAACCCGATCGATCACCCCCACGGTGGTGGTGAAGGCCGGACCTCGGGTGGCCGTACGCCGGTTACGCCTTGGGGTAAGGACACCAAGGGTAAGCGTACCCGCAACAAGAACAAAGCGTCCCAGAAGCTGATCATCCGCTCGCGGCACGCCAAGAAGAAAGGGCGTTAAGACATGTCTCGCTCTGTTTGGAAGGGTCCTTTCGTCGACGCTTACGTGCTGAAAAAAGCCGAAGCAGCGCGCGAGTCGGGCCGCAACGAAGTCATCAAGATCTGGTCGCGTCGTTCCACCATTCTGCCCCAGTTCGTGGGTCTGACCTTTGGTGTGTACAACGGCCAGAAACATATCCCTGTATCCGTCACGGAAGACATGATCGGTCAGAAGTTCGGTGAGTACTCGCCGACCCGGACCTATTACGGTCACGCCGCGGACAAGAAAGCGAAGCGGAAGTAAGTCATGGGCAAGGCAAAGAACCCCCGCCGCGTGGCTGAAAACGAAGCAATGGCCAAGACCCGTATGCTTCGCACCAGCCCGCAGAAACTGAACCTGGTTGCAGCGATGATCCGCGGCAAGAAAGTCGAGAAGGCTCTGACCGACCTGACTTTCTCGAACAAGCGTGTCGCGCAGGACGTGAAGAAATGCCTTCAGTCGGCCATCGCCAACGCCGAGAACAACCACAACCTGGATGTCGACGAGCTGATCGTCGCCGAGGCTTGGGTTGGCAAGAACCTGGTCATGAAGCGCGGCCGCCCGCGTGCCCGTGGCCGGTTCGGCAAGATCATGAAGCCGTTCTCGGAGATCACCATCAAGGTGCGTCAAGTTGAGGAGCAAGCCTAATGGGACATAAAGTCAATCCGATCGGCATGCGCCTTCAGGTCAACCGCACCTGGGACAGCCGTTGGTACGCAGATACCAAGGACTACGGTGATCTTCTGCTGGAAGACCTCAAGATCCGTGAGTTCATCAAGAAAGAGTGCAAGCAGGCCGGCGTGGCCCGTGTGATCATCGAGCGTCCGCACAAGAAGTGCCGCGTCACGATCCACACCGCACGTCCGGGTGTCATCATCGGCAAGAAAGGCGCGGACATTGAAGTTCTGCGCAAGAAGCTGGCTGCGATGACCGACAGCGAACTGCACCTGAACATCGTCGAAGTGCGCAAGCCGGAACTCGACGCGCAGCTGGTTGCCGAGTCGATCGCTCAGCAGCTGGAGCGCCGCGTTTCGTTCCGTCGCGCGATGAAGCGGTCGGTTCAGAACGCCATGCGCATGGGCGCCCTGGGTATCCGGGTGAACGTCGCTGGTCGTCTGGGCGGTGCCGAAATCGCACGGACCGAATGGTACCGCGAAGGCCGCGTGCCTCTGCACACCCTGCGTGCCGACATCGATTACGCACATGCCGAAGCGATGACCCCCTACGGGATCATCGGGATCAAGGTCTGGATCTTCAAAGGTGAGATCATGGAGCACGATCCGCAGGCACGTGACCGTAAAGCACAGGAACTCCAGGATGGTCCGGCACCGCGTGGTGCAGGCGGCCGTCGCTAAGGAGGATTTGAGATGCTTCAACCAAAGCGTACGAAATTCCGCAAGATGCACAAAGGCCGGATCAAGGGCGAAGCCAAGGGCGGCTCTGATCTGAACTTTGGCACCTACGGTCTGAAAGCCCTGCAGCCCGAGCGCGTGACCGCGCGTCAGATCGAAGCTGCACGTCGTGCCATGACCCGTCACATGAAACGTCAAGGTCGTGTCTGGATCCGGATCTTCCCGGATACCCCCGTGACCTCGAAGCCGACCGAAGTCCGTATGGGTAAAGGTAAAGGCTCGGTTGACTATTGGGCAGCCAAAGTGAAGCCCGGTCGCGTGATGTTCGAGATCGACGGCGTCAACGATGAAATCGCTCGCGAGGCCCTGCGCCTGGCTGCGATGAAGCTGCCGATCAAGACCCGCGTCGTCGTCCGCGAGGACTGGTAAGCGGCTGGGGCAACCCTGTCGCGACAATGCTACCCCCGTTGGGAAACCGGCGGGGGTATGGCTTTTTTCGAGGGGGCGCTTCCCCCACCGCGGCAAGCCGCGGCTCCCCCGGGGATATTTCTTGCCTGATGAAGAATGGACCGCGAGATTCACGCGAGATTCATCTGGCCGCAAATATCCCGGAGCGCGAGGCAGAGCCTCGCAAAACTTCCATGGCTTTCGTTGCGACGCTGCATTAGGACGAGATCATGCCACAGATCGAATCGCTCTTCGTCACCCGACTTTACCGCGCCGCTCTGTCCGAATTCGATCCCAGGATCGAACCGGAGGAACTGGAGAACTCCTGTCTGGTCATCGCCCAGGACGACGAAGCCGGCCAGGAATGGTGCGAAGAAAACGGCTATCCTGGCTACACCAGCTATGCCTCGCTGACCGACTTGCCGTGGCGCTTCCCGATCTTCGCCGATCTGGTCAAGGTGCTGGACCAACATGTGGCCGCGTTTGCCGAAGACTTGGAATTCGATCTGGATGGGCGCGGATTGAGGCTCGAGGATCTTTGGATCAACATTCTGCCAGAAGGCGGAATGCATGCCAGCCATATCCATCCACACAGTGTGATATCCGGAACGACCTATGTTTCGATGCCAAAGGGAGCCAGCGCGTTGAAGCTGGAGGACCCGCGCTCAGGTCGGATGATGGCTGCGCCGGTGCGCCGCAAGGGCGCACGGCGGGAATTGCAACCGTTCATTTATATGAAGCCCGAGGTCGGTGACGTGTTGCTTTGGGAAAGCTGGCTCCGCCACGAGGTGCCGATGAACATGGCCGAAGAAGAGAGGATCTCGGTAAGCTTCAACTACAGGTGGGATTGAGGCAAGTGGGATTTCCGCGGTCAAAATAGAAGATCAGGAGTCTCTTTCAGCCGCGCCTCGCTGGATTTCGGGGAAGCCCGAAGAGGTCATGATCCTGCGACTTCTTCATGTAGCCCGACGCTCGGGCTTGAAGGAAGTTGAGCGCGAAGATTTGCTTGCTGGAGTGACCTCTGGAGGTGACGGGTTGGAGGTTTGAAACTTTCCCTTGCCACCCACCCCTCAAACCCTTATACGGCGGCATCCTGCGATCTCCCGACTGCGTCGGGCGATTCGCATGTCTGTCATTCATCCACCAGGTCAAAGGTGACCCGCGAAGGGGCCTTCTGGTGTTTTGAGCAAAGGAAAAGGCGATGAACGCCCAGGAACTGCGTAACAAGACCCCGGACCAGCTCCGGGAGGATCTGGTCAACCTGAAGAAGGAAGCATTCAACCTGCGCTTCCAGCAGGCGACCGGACAACTCGAGAACACCGCCCGGATCAAGAGCGTGCGCCGCGACGTGGCCCGCATCCAGACCGTGCTGAACGAAAAAGCTGCTGAAGCTGCGAACTGAGGAGCCTGAGAGATGCCCAAACGTATTCTGCAAGGCACCGTGACCAGCGACGCCAACGAACAGACCGTCACCGTGCTGGTGGAGCGCCGCTTCACGCACCCGGTTCTGAAGAAGACCATCCGTAAGTCCAAGAAATACCGGGCTCACGATGAAAAGAACGCCTTCAAGGTCGGCGACACCGTACGCATCATCGAATGCGCGCCGAAATCGAAGACGAAACGCTGGGAGGTTCTGGAGGCGTAAGCCCCCGGAACTTTCCATTTGTCGAAACCCTGGGGGAACTAACTAGACCAGCCCCCACAGGTCGGGAGAAACCACATGATCCAGATGCAGACCAATCTGGATGTCGCTGACAACTCCGGCGCACGCCGAGTTCAGTGCATCAAGGTCCTGGGTGGTTCCAAGCGTAAATACGCCTCCGTCGGCGACATCATCGTCGTCTCGGTGAAGGAAGCCATCCCGCGCGGCCGCGTGAAGAAAGGTGACGTCCGCAAGGCCGTCGTCGTGCGCACCGCCAAGGAAGTCCGTCGCGAAGACGGTACTGCGATCCGCTTCGATCGCAACGCCGCCGTCATCCTGAACAACAACAACGAGCCCGTCGGTACCCGTATCTTCGGCCCCGTCGTTCGTGAACTGCGCGCGAAGAACTTCATGAAGATCATCTCGCTGGCTCCGGAGGTGCTCTAACCATGGCTGCTAAACTCCGCAAAGGCGACAAGGTCGTCGTGCTGGCCGGCAAGGACAAGGGCAAAGAGGGCGTGATCACCTCGGTCGACCCCAAGGCTGGCAAAGCCGTGGTTGATGGCATCAACATCGCCATCCGCCACACCCGCCAGTCGCAGACCTCGCAAGGTGGCCGTCTGCCCAAGGCGATGCCGATCGACCTGTCGAACCTGGCTCTGCTGGACAAGAACGGCAAGGCAACCCGCGTCGGCTTCCGCATGGAAGGTGACAAGAAGGTTCGTTACGCCAAGACCACGGGGGACGTGATCGATGCTTGATGCTGCAACCTACACCCCGCGTCTGAAAGCTCAGTACGCCAACAAGATCCGCGCCGCTCTGAAAGAAGAGTTTGGCTACAAGAACGATATGCAGATCCCCAAGCTGGAGAAGATCGTTCTGAACATCGGCTGTGGTGCCGAGGCGGTGAAGGACTCGAAGAAGGCGAAGGCCGCCGTCGAGGATCTGACCGCGATTGCCGGCCAGAAGGCTGTGGCGACCAAGGCGAAGAAGTCGATCGCGGGTTTCCGCGTCCGTGAAGACATGCCGCTGGGCGCCAAGGTCACCCTGCGCGGCGACCGGATGTACGAATTCCTGGACCGTCTAATCACCATCGCGCTGCCGCGCGTGCGTGACTTCCGCGGTGTGAAACCGGCTTTTGACGGCCGTGGCAACTTTGCCATGGGCATGAAAGAGCACATCGTGTTCCCGGAAATCGACTTCGACAAAGTCGACGAGGTCTGGGGCCTGGACATCGTAATTGCCACCACAGCGAAAACCGACGCTGAAGCAAAGGCACTGTTGAAGCACTTCAACATGCCGTTCAACGCGTAAGCGCCGGGAGGAAAGAGACATGGCTAAAAAAGCAATGATCGAGCGCGAAAAGAAGCGCGAGCGCCTGGTGGCCAAATACGCCGCAAAACGCGCCGAGCTGAAAGAAATCGCGAATGACGAGAGCCGCCCGATGGAAGAGCGCTTCAAGGCGCGACTGAAACTGGCGAAACTGCCGCGCAACAGCTCGGCAACCCGTCTGCACAACCGCTGCCAGCTGACCGGCCGTCCGCACGCTTACTATCGTAAGCTGAAGATCAGCCGTATCGCGCTGCGCGAGCTGGGCTCTGCTGGTCAGATCCCCGGCATGGTGAAATCGAGCTGGTAAGGGAGAGAGTGATATGAACGATCCTATCGGCGATATGCTCACCCGTATCCGCAACGCGCAGATGCGCGGCAAGTCCACCGTGACCACTCCGGCGTCGAAACTGCGCGCCTGGGTTCTGGACGTGCTGGCGGACGAAGGCTACATCCGCGGCTATGAAAAAGTGACCGGCGCCAATGGCCATCCGGCGCTTGAGATCAGCCTGAAATACTATGAAGGCACCCCTGTCATTCGCGAACTGAAGCGGGTCTCGAAGCCCGGTCGTCGCGTTTACATGGGCGTCAATGACATTCCGCAGGTCCGTCAGGGTCTGGGCGTGTCGATTGTCAGCACGCCCAAGGGCGTGATGTCGGACGCGAACGCTCGCTCCAACAATGTTGGCGGCGAAGTGCTCTGCACCGTCTTCTAAGGAGGTCTGGAATGTCTCGTATTGGTAAAAAACCGGTCGAGCTGCCCAGCGGCGTTTCCGCTGCTGTGTCCGGCCAGACCATCGAAGTGAAGGGTCCGAAAGGTACCCGCAGCTTCACCGCAACCGACGACGTCACCCTGTCGGTCGAAGACAAACTGGTCAAGATCACTCCGCGCGGCACCTCGAAGCGTGCACGTCAGCAGTGGGGCATGAGCCGCACCATGGTTGCCAACCTGGTTGAAGGCGTGACCAACGGCTTCAAGAAAGAGCTGGAGATCCAGGGTGTGGGTTACCGCGCTCAGATGCAGGGCAACACCCTGAAGCTGAACCTGGGCTACAGCCACGATGTCGATTTCGTTGCGCCGGAAGGTGTCACCATCACCGCGCCGAAGCAGACCGAGATCGTCGTGGAAGGCATCGACCAGCAGCTGGTGGGCGAAGTGGCGGCCAAGATCCGCGACTGGCGCCGCCCCGAGCCGTACAAAGGCAAGGGCATCCGCTACAAGGGCGAGTTCATCTTCCGCAAGGAAGGCAAGAAGAAGTAAGGACGAACACAATGGCAAACAGCAAAAGAACCCTGTTTCTGAAGCGCCGCCTGCGCGTTCGGAACAAGCTTCGCAAGGTCAACGCTGGGCGTCCGCGCCTGTCGGTGCACCGCTCGAACAAGAACATCTCGGTCCAGCTGATCGACGATGTGCGCGGCGTGACCCTGGCCTCGGCCTCGACCCTGGAAAAGGATCTGGGCGTTGTCGGCAAGAACAACATCGAAGCGGCCACCAAGGTGGGCGCGGCCATCGCAGAGCGGGCCAAGAAGGCCGGCGTAGAAGAGGCCTATTTCGATCGTGGCGGCTTCCTGTTCCACGGCAAGGTGAAGGCTCTGGCCGACGCTGCGCGTGAAGGCGGTCTGAAGATCTGAGACCTGTGGGTGGCCCATGCGGCCACCCCGATGATCCGGGAGCCTCGGCCGCGGGCCGGGGCTCACCTGGATTGAAGTAACGGCGCTGACGCGCCATCAGAGAAAGGGATGCCGAAATGGCAGAACGTGAAAACCGCCGGGGCAACCGTCGCGAGCGCGAGGAAGCACCGGAATTCGCAGATCGCCTGGTTGCGATCAACCGCGTGTCGAAAACTGTAAAGGGTGGTAAGCGCTTCGGCTTCGCCGCTCTGGTGGTTGTCGGCGATCAGAAAGGCCGCGTCGGCTTTGGCAAGGGCAAGGCGAAAGAAGTGCCCGAGGCCATCCGCAAGGCCACCGAGCAGGCCAAACGCAACATGATCCGCGTGCAGCTGCGCGAAGGCCGCACCCTGCACCACGACATCGAAGGCCGCCACGGCGCCGGCAAGGTCGTCATGCGCACCGCGCCGGAAGGTACCGGTATCATCGCCGGTGGTCCGATGCGTGCCGTGTTCGAGATGTTGGGCGTCAAGGACGTGGTGTCCAAGTCGCTGGGCTCGCAGAACCCCTACAACATGATCCGCGCCACCATCGACGGCCTGAAGAAAGAACAGAGCCCGCGTTCGGTTGCCGCACGTCGTGGCAAGAAGGTTGCTGACATCCTGCCCAAGCGGGACGAAGCACCGGCCGCATCGGCGCAAGTCGCCGAAGAAGCGTAAGGAGACGTCACCATGGCAAAAACCATCGTCGTCAAGCAGATCGGCTCGCCGATCCGCCGCCCCGCCGACCAGCGCGCAACCCTGATCGGCCTGGGCCTGAACAAGATGCACAAGACCCGCGAACTGGAGGATACCCCCTCGATCCGCGGCATGGTCAACAAGATCCCGCATCTGGTGGAGATCATCGAAGAACGCGACTGATCGCGTCTCGGACCCAACTCGAAAACGCCCCCGACCCGTTCGGGGGCGTTTTTCTTTGCGCCGTCTGCATGGCTTGCCATGCATCTGGCGCATGACGGGTAGACCGAGACTTGGATTGTTTGCGGTAACATCCGGGCCTATCTGTGGAGTGTCCAAAAGGAACGACACTCACAGCGCCAGGGAATACGCCCCGGCAAGAAAGGAGCCCAGATATGGCACACGCACTGAACATCCCCCATGGCGGCCTGAACCTGACCGCCCGCATCCGCGACCTGATCGACGGCATCAAGCGCGCCCAGACCCGCGCGCGAGAATACAGCAAGACCTATTCCGAGCTGCAGCGGTTGAGCGACCGTGAACTCAACGACATCGGCATCCGCCGCTGCGACATTGCCGATATCGCACGCGAGCACGCTTATTGCTCGTAAGTGGCAAAGGCCTTCTTCGCGATGCAGGTGGGGCGCCGGACGGGCGCCCTTTTCCTTTTTGGGCGTCTGTCTCCTCAAGAATTTCCACGGGGCGCCAACTGCATCGTTGCATGGGCCCGGGATTTGCGCCACTTCCTGAACAGCGCTGTTTTGCGAGTGAAAGGGCAGGGCATGGCGAGGGACTACCAGATCGGAATGCTGTGGGTGGAGGGGCCGCTCAGTTTCCTCGAGCTGCTTTGCATCCAGTCCTATCTGGACATGGGCCACAGCGTGCGCCTGTACACCTACAACAACGTGACCAACGTCCCCGATGGGGTGGAACAGCGGGACGCCCGAGAGATCCTGCCCGATTCCGAATTCATCACCCATGACCGCACCCAAAGCCCGGCGCCGCATTCCGACAAGTTCCGATACCGGATGCTGGCGCAGGAGCCCGACCTGATTTGGGCCGACACTGATGCCTATTGCCTGAAACCCTATTCAACGGCGAATGGCCATTACTACGGGTATCTCGAGGGTGAGGTAGCCATCGGCGTATTGGGGCTGCCGCATGACAGTGAAACTCTGGCCAAGCTGATCGAGTACACGAATGATCCGTATCGAATACCGCCTTGGCTGCCTCCGCGCCACCGGCGGCCATTGGAAGAGGCGCGGGACGCCGGAAATCCCACCAACGTTCCCGAGTTTTTGTGGGGTGTGTGGGGGCCAAAGGCGTTCACCTGGGCGTTGAAGGAAACAGGCGAGATCAAATACGCCCTGCCAGAGCATGTGTTCTATCCGATCAATTTCACGCGCCGCCGCGCCATGGCACGGCCGAATACGAATCTCGACCGGTTTTTCCACGAAGATACGGTTTCGATCCATCTCTACGGACGCCGGATGCGCGCGATCATGCGCAAGAACGGCGGCGTTCCGCACCCCGACAGCTTGGTCGGGCAACTGGTGGCCAAACATGGTATCGTTCCGCAAGACGCGCCGATCTCCGATCCCGAGGGCTGACTCGTTGCGATCGGACAATCAAAACTTGCAACCGGAGGCCTGACGCTGTATCGGGCTTCGGTGGCATGACGGCCACGAGAATCAAAATCAAGAAATGCCGTGTTTGGCCCATCACGCTTCGGGGTCATATCCGGCTAAGGAGAAGCGACATGAAACTGCATGAACTGCGCGACAATCCCGGCGCCGTCAAGAAACGGACCCGCGTTGGCCGTGGTCCCGGCTCGGGCAAGGGTAAAATGGGTGGCCGTGGTATCAAAGGCCAGAAATCCCGTTCGGGTGTGGCCATCAACGGCTATGAAGGCGGCCAGATGCCGCTGTATCAGCGCCTGCCCAAGCGTGGCTTCAACAAGCCGAACCGCAAGGAATACGCCGTTGTGAACCTGGGCCTGATCCAGAAATTCGTCGACGCCGGCAAGCTGGACGCCAAGGCCGCGATCACCGAGGACGCTCTGATTGCCTCGGGCCTGGTCCGCCGCAAGCTGGACGGCGTCCGTGTTCTGGCCAAGGGTGAAATCACCGCCAAGCTGAACCTGGAAGTGACCGGCGCCTCGAAGTCGGCCATCGAAGCCGTGGAAAAAGCGGGCGGTTCACTGAAGGTCACAAAAGCCGCTGCGGCAGAGTAAGCGCTTGTGAGCGGGCGCCGACCCGCTTACATAGACCTCAGAGTTTTCCAAGACGCCGCCCGAGCCGGAAAACGGTTCCGGGCGGCGTTTTCATAAGAGAGACCGATTTATGGTATCAGCAGCAGAACAAATGGCAGCCAACACAAGCTGGGCTGCCCTGGGCAAGGCCACCGATCTGCGCAACCGCATCCTGTTCACGCTGGGTTTGCTGATTGTCTATCGTCTGGGCACCTTTATTCCGGTGCCGGGGATCGACGGGCAGGCGCTGCGCGAGTTCATGGAGCAGGCGGGGCAGGGCATCGGTGGGATGGTTTCGATGTTCACCGGCGGGGCACTGGGGCGGATGGGTATCTTTGCCCTCGGCATCATGCCCTATATCTCGGCATCGATCATCGTGCAGCTGCTGACCTCGATGGTTCCCGCGCTCGAACAACTCAAGAAAGAGGGCGAGCAGGGCCGCAAGAAGATCAACCAATACACCCGTTTCGGCACTGTGGCGCTGGCCACCGTGCAGGCCTATGGCCTGGCGGTTTCGCTGGAATCGGGCGATTTGGCGACCGATCCCGGTCTGTATTTCCGCCTGTCCACGATGATCACGCTGGTGGGTGGCACCATGTTCCTGATGTGGCTGGGCGAACAAATCACCGCGCGCGGCATCGGCAACGGCATCTCGCTGATCATCTTCGTCGGTATCATCGCCGAGGTTCCGGCGGCGCTGGCGCAGTTCTTCGCCTCAGGCCGTAGCGGTGCGATCAGCCCGGCCGTGATCGTCGGCGTGATCGTGATGGTGATCGCTGTGATCACCTTCGTGGTGTTCATGGAGCGCGCGCTGCGCAAGATCCATATCCAGTACCCGCGCCGCAATGTCGGCATGAAGGTCTATGAAGGCGGCTCGAGCCACCTGCCGGTCAAGGTCAACCCTGCCGGCGTGATTCCGGCGATCTTCGCCAGCTCGCTGCTGCTGCTGCCGGTCACGATCTCGACCTTCTCGTCAGGCGCAGCGAACGGACCGATCATGTCGTGGCTGCTGGCCAATTTCGGACCGGGACAGCCGCTGTACCTGCTGTTCTTCGCTTCGATGATCGTGTTCTTTGCGTATTTCTACACGTTCAACGTGTCGTTCAAACCGGATGACGTGGCGGACAACCTGAAAAAGCAGAACGGCTTTGTGCCCGGCATCCGTCCCGGCAAGAAGACCGCCGAGTATCTGGAATATGTGGTCAACCGAGTGCTGGTGCTGGGCTCGGCCTATCTGGCGGCGGTCTGCCTGCTGCCCGAGATCCTGCGCGGCCAGTTCGCCATTCCGTTCTATTTCGGTGGCACCTCAGTTCTGATCATCGTCTCTGTGACCATGGACACGATCCAACAGGTTCAGAGCCACCTGCTGGCGCATCAATACGAAGGGCTGATCGAAAAGTCCCAGTTGCGCGGCAAAGGCAAGAAACGCGGCAGGAAGGGACCCGCTCGTCGATGAATATCATTCTTCTGGGCCCCCCGGGGGCAGGCAAGGGTACGCAAGCACGTCACCTGGTTGAAACGCGGGGCATGATCCAGCTCAGCACCGGTGACATGCTGCGCGAGGCCCGCAGCTCGGGAACCGAGATGGGCAAGAAGGTGGCTGCGATCATGGACGCGGGCAAGCTTGTCACCGACGAGATCGTTATCGGCCTGATCGAAGAAAAGCTGACCACCGAAAAGGGCGCTGGATTCATCTTCGACGGCTTCCCGCGTACCTTGGCCCAGGCTGACGCCTTGTCCGCCCTGCTGGCCAAGCTGGGTCAGTCGCTGCACACCGTGATCGAAATGCGCGTGGATGACGATGCGTTGGTCAAGCGGATCACCGGCCGATTCACCTGTGGCGATTGCGGCGAGGTCTATCACGACGAAACCAAGCCCACCGCGGTCGATGGGGAATGTGATAAATGTGGCGGTACCAACATGGTACGCCGGGCCGATGACAACGAAGACAGCCTGCGGACCCGGTTGATGGAGTACTACAAGAAGACATCTCCGTTGATCGGTTACTACTATGCCAAAGGTGATCTGCGCCCGGTGAACGGGTTGGCGGACATCAAGGAAGTCCGGGCCTCGATCGAGGCCATACTGGGCTGAGGCAGCAAGGGGCTTGACGTCAAGTCCAAAAGCCCATATCGACCCCCATCCCCTTGGGGAATCAACCGCGTGTGCGGGATTCGTCCCGCATGCCAAGACCACCTCGAATGATGCTGAACCCTCTGGCCACACTGCCACGGTTGGGCGTTGTGAAAAAAGGTTCTGGAATTACGGAACCGCAACGAAAGGAAAGTGACACGTGGCACGTATTGCCGGCGTAAACATCCCGACTGCAAAGCGGGTACCTATCGCCCTCACCTATATCACCGGAATCGGCAACACCTCGGCCAAGGCGATCTGCGAAGCCGTGGGCATCGACGAGAGCCGCCGGGTGAACGAACTGTCGGATGCCGAAGTTCTGGCCATCCGCGAGCACATCGACGCCAACTACACCGTTGAAGGTGACCTGCGTCGTGAAGTGCAGATGAACATCAAGCGCCTGATGGACCTGGGCTGCTATCGCGGTCTGCGTCACCGCCGCAACCTGCCGGTTCGCGGTCAGCGCACCCACACCAACGCTCGTACCCGCAAAGGCCCCGCAAAGCCGATCGCGGGCAAGAAGAAGTAAGGAGGGTCTGACCGATGGCACGTGACAAGACACGCGTAAAACGCAAAGAGCGCAAGAACATCGCATCGGGCGTCGCCCATGTGAACTCGACCTTCAACAACACCAAGATCCTGATCTCGGACGTGCAGGGCAACGCCATTTCTTGGTCGTCGGCCGGCACCATGGGCTTCAAGGGTTCTCGGAAGTCGACCCCCTACGCCGCGCAGATGGCCGCCGAAGACGCTGGCCGCAAGGCGCAGGAACATGGCGTCAAGACGCTGGAAGTCGAAGTTCAGGGCCCCGGTTCGGGCCGTGAATCGGCGCTGCGCGCGCTGGCTGCCGTGGGCTTCAACATCACGTCGATCCGCGACGTGACCCCGATTGCCCACAACGGCTGCCGCCCGCCGAAGCGCCGCCGCGTCTAAGCAATTTGGAATTGAGCTGGGGCTGTGTTTTCGCACGGCCCCAGCACGTCATTTTGAACCTCGGGCGTCTGCACCTTGTTGGTCATGGGGCGCAGACAGGAATGGAGGGATTACATGATCCACAAGAATTGGGCTGAATTGATCAAGCCGACCCAGCTTGACGGCAAGCCGGGCAATGATCCCGCGCGCCAGGCCACCATCGTCGCCGAACCGCTTGAACGCGGCTTTGGTCTGACCTTGGGCAACGCCTTGCGCCGCGTGCTGATGAGCTCGCTGCAAGGCGCGGCCATCACCAGCGTCCAGATCGACAACGTCCTGCACGAGTTCAGCTCGGTCGCAGGTGTGCGTGAAGACGTCACCGACATCATCCTGAACCTCAAGCAGGTCGCTCTGCGCATGGAAGTCGAAGGCCCCAAGCGCCTGTCGATCAATGCCAAAGGCCCCGCAGTCGTCACCGCAGGCGACATCAGCGAAAGCGCCGGCATCGAGGTTCTGAACCGCGATCACGTCATCTGCCACCTGGACGATGGCGCCGACCTGTTCATGGAACTGACCGTCAACACCGGAAAGGGCTATGTCTCGGCCGAGAAGAACAAGCCCGAAGACGCGCCTATCGGCCTGATCCCGATCGACGCGATCTATTCGCCGGTCAAGAAGGTCGCCTATGACGTTCAGCCGACCCGCGAAGGTCAGGTTCTGGACTATGACAAGCTGACCATGAAGATCGAAACCGACGGCTCGATCACGCCCGAGGATGCGCTGGCCTTCGCCGCCCGCATCCTGCAGGATCAGCTGTCGATCTTCGTCAACTTCGACGAGCCGGAATCGGCGGGCCGCCAGGACGAGGACGATGGTCTGGAGTTCAACCCGCTGCTGCTGAAGAAGGTGGACGAGCTGGAGCTGTCGGTCCGTTCGGCAAACTGCCTGAAGAACGACAACATCGTCTATATCGGCGATCTGATCCAGAAGACCGAAGCCGAGATGCTGCGCACCCCGAACTTCGGCCGCAAGTCGCTGAACGAGATCAAGGAAGTGCTGTCCGGAATGGGCCTGCACCTCGGCATGGATGTCGAGGATTGGCCGCCCGACAACATCGAAGATCTGGCCAAAAAATTCGAAGACGCGTTCTAAGCGCGTCTTCGCCAATGCCCGGGCTGCCGGGGACCGTATGGGCATTTCCGCCCCAAGGAGAGCCGGTGACACGCATCGCCGGCCAGACAAAGCAAAACGCGAAAGAAGGAATTGAAAAATGCGTCACGCACGTGGTTACCGCCGCCTGAACCGTACTCATGAGCACCGCAAGGCCCTGTTTTCGAACATGGCCGGCTCGCTGATCGAGCACGAACAGATCAAGACGACGCTGCCCAAGGCAAAAGAGCTGCGCCCGATCGTTGAAAAGCTGATCACACTGGGCAAGCGCGGCGACCTGCACGCCCGCCGTCAGGCCGCAGCTCAGCTGAAGGAAGACAAGGACGTCGCCAAGCTGTTCGAGGTTCTGGGCCCGCGCTACAAGGACCGTCAGGGCGGCTATGTCCGTATCCTGAAGGCCGGCTTCCGCTATGGCGACATGGCGCCGATGGCGATCATCGAATTCGTCGATCGCGACGTCGATGCCAAGGGCGCGGCCGACAAGGCCCGCGTTGCTGCCGAGGAAGCGGCCGCTGACGAAGAATAAGACCCGGCTGAATGGCCGAACTCTTGACCCCTGTCCGGATCGTCCGGGCAGGGGTTTTTAATTGCTTTGCGGGCTTTGAAACGACCCTGCCGGCGGCGGAGCGCCACGCTCTATTGCATTCGCACGCCGCGCTCCGCATATCTTCGGCGGAGGAAGAACGGAGCTGACATGATACGCACGATACTGGCTGTATGTCTGATGACACTGGCCGCCCAGGCCGGCGCCGAGACGCGGGTTCCGCAATCGCAGGCCGAGATTTCGATGGGATTTGCCCCGGTGGTCAAAAAGGCGGCCCCGGCGGTGGTGAACATCTATGCCAAGATCGTCCGGCCCGGACGCCGCAGCCCGATTTTCGCAGACCCGTTCTTTCAGGACTTTTTCGGTGGCGGCTTCGGTACGCCGCGTCCACGGGTGCAGAACTCTCTGGGGTCGGGCGTCATCTTGACCGAGGATGGCTACGTCGTTTCGAACTACCACGTCGTCGGCACCGCGACCGAGATCCGGGTCGTCACAACGGATCGTCGTGAATTTCACGCCGAGGTCGTCCTGGGCGACGAGGAAAGCGACATCGCCATCCTGCGCCTGCTGGACGCGCAGGGCCTGCCCTTCCTGCGTCTGCGCGATTCGGATCAGGTCGAGGTTGGCGAGTTGGCTCTGGCCATCGGCAACCCGTTCGGCGTGGGGCAGACCGTGTCGTCGGGCATCATCTCGGGGCTGGCGCGGTCGGGAACTGCCACGGGCAATGCGCGGGGGTATTTCATTCAGACCGATGCGCCCATCAACCCGGGCAATTCCGGGGGCGCTCTGATCGACGTCAACGGAGATCTGATCGGCATCAACACCTCGATCCTCACGCGGTCGGGCGGGTCCAACGGCATCGGCTTTGCCATTCCGGCCAATCTGGTGGCGGAATTCCTGCGTCAGGCTAAGGCGGGCAACACGGAATTCGTCAGCCCCTGGGCCGGCATGGCCGGTCAGATCATGAGCGCCGACATCGCGGAATCGCTTGGGCTTTCGCTGCCGCAGGGCGTGGTGATCTCGGACCTCCATCCGCTCAGCCCATTGGCCGAGGCTGGCTTGCGGGTGGGCGACATCGTCACGCATGTGGATGGTGAAGAGGTGAACTCGCCCGCCGAGATGAAGTTTCGCATGTCGGTGGCGGGTGTTGGTGGGACATCCGTTCTGACCCGGCTGCGCGGTGGTGACAGGAAAGATGTCAGTGTGGCGCTGATGGCTGCGCCTGAAACGCCGACGGCCGAGGAAACCACTTTGAACGACCGCACGGTTCTGCCGGGGATGACGGTTGCGCGAATCAACCCGGCTTTGATTGTCAAGATGGGGCTGCCCCTGTCTCAAACCGGTGTGGTCGTTGTCGACCCCGGCCCCTATGGCGCGCGGGCCGGGCTGCGGCCCGGCGATGTCATCAATGCCGTGAACGGGCGACAGGCCGAACGCCCGCGCGACGTCGTTCGGGCGCTGCGCGACCCGGGCCGGCGGGTGCAGATCGATCTGGTGCGCGGCGGTAAGCCCGTGTCGTTGCGGTTCAGGCTCTGACGGCATGAGTGACCTGTTCGACACCGAAGGGCAGGCCTCCGAACCGGCCCCGAACCGCCCGCTGGCAGACCGGTTGCGGCCCCAAGCGCTGTCCGAGGTGATCGGGCAGCAACAGGTTCTGGGCCCCGAGGCGCCGCTGGGGGTGATGCTGGCGTCGGGCAGCCTGTCCAGCCTGATCTTCTGGGGGCCGCCGGGGGTGGGCAAAACTACCATCGCGCGGCTGCTGGCCAAAGAAACCGACCTGCATTTCGAACAGATCAGCGCGATCTTCACCGGCGTTCCCGACCTCAAGAAGGTGTTCGAGGCTGCCAAGTTGCGGCGGCGGAACGGCAAGGGGACGCTGTTGTTCGTGGACGAGATCCATCGTTTCAACAAGGCCCAGCAGGACGGGTTCCTGCCGCATATGGAGGACGGGACGATCCTTCTGGTGGGCGCGACCACCGAAAACCCATCGTTCGAGTTGAACGCCGCCGTACTCAGCCGCGCGCAGGTGCTGGTGCTGGAACGGCTGGGCCTGGCCGATCTGGAACGCCTGACGCAGCGTGCCGAAAAAGAGCTGGGCAAGGCGTTGCCTCTGACACCCGCAGCGCGGGACGCGCTGCAGGAAATGGCGGATGGAGACGGCCGGGCGCTGTTGAACCTGATCGAGCAAATCGCGGCCTGGTCGGTGGACGCGCCGCTGGACCCCGACGCGCTGGCCAAGCGCCTGATGCGTCGTGCCGCGAAATACGACAAGTCGGGGGACGAGCACTACAATCTGATCTCGGCGCTGCACAAATCGGTGCGCGGGTCCGACCCGGATGCGGCGCTGTACTGGTTCGCCCGGATGCTGACCGGGGGCGAAGATCCGCGATACCTGGCCCGCCGCATCACCCGGATGGCGGTCGAGGATATCGGCCTGGCCGATCCGCAGGCCCAGTCGATCTGCCTGCATGCCTGGGAGGTGTACGAGCGGCTCGGGTCGCCCGAAGGTGAGTTGGCGCTGGCGCAGGCGGTCGTGTATCTGGCGCTGGCGCCCAAATCCAACGGGGCCTATGTGGGCTACAAGGCGGCGATGCGCCTGGCCAAGCAGTCGGGCAGCGAGCCGCCGCCCAAACACATCCTGAACGCGCCGACGGGATTGATGAAGGATCAGGGCTATGGCGCGGGCTATGCCTATGATCATGATGCCGAGGACGGGTTCTCGGGGCAGAACTACTTTCCCGAGACCATGAAGCGCCCGGTCCTGTACCAGCCGGTCGAACGCGGGTTCGAGCGCGAGTTGAAAAAGCGTCTGGACTACTTTTCGAAACTGCGCAGTCAACGCAACGGGTCGTGACGCAGGGTCAATTCGGACCGTGCCGTCGCGTTTCGCGGGACACTCAAGGCGCGCCCGGGGTTCCCTAGGATTACATGCCGCCAGGGAGGAGCGCAGATGACCGTTTCCATCGACAAGACAGACGACGTGTGGACCATCATCCACGACCGGCCCCAGGCCAGAAACGCCGTAGATGCCGAACACGCGGCAGCCCTGGCCGAGGCCTTCATTGCCTTCGAGGATAGCGCGGCCAAGACGGCTGTGTTCTGGGGTAAAGGCGGCAATTTCTGCGCGGGCTGGGACCTCAAGATGGCAGCCACGCTGTCTGACCCGGACCTGCGCGAGCCCTATTTCGACAGGCACGCTTTTCCAATCGGGGCCGCGCCGTCGCTGCTGGGCCCGATGGGCCCATCGCGGCTGGAGCTGTCAAAGCCGGTCATTGGCGCGATCGAAGGCGCCGCTGTTGCCGGCGGCATGGAGTTGGCCCTTTGGTGCGACATCCGGGTGATGGCCGAGGACGCCTATATGGGCGTCTATTGCCGCCGTTGGGGAATCACGCTGATGGATGGCGGTTCGGTGCGGCTGCCGCGGCTGGTCGGGCAGGGCAAGGCACTCGAGATCGCGCTGACCGGGCGCACGGTCATGGCTGACGAGTGCGAACGGATCGGGCTGGCCGAGAAAATCGTGCCGCAGGGTGAAACCCGCATCGCGGCCGAAGCGATGGCGCACGAAATTGCCCGCTTCCCGCAGGAGGCCGTCGGCGCCGACCGCCGCTCGATCATCGAAACCCGGGGGATGCCGTTGCGCGAGGCGTTGAAGGTCGAATGGGCCAACGGGCTGGACGCCATCCGCCGCGAGGGTACGTCCGGCGCGGTTCGGTTCCGCGATGGGGCGGGGCGGCACGGGGATTTCAACGATATCTGAGCGGCCTTGGCCCGCGAGCCCGTCAGCCTGCTTGACTCTTGCCTTGCGGCGCGCGACAGACGCGGATGTTTTCTGAGGCACTGACACGGGCGATTTTCCGGGCGCGCAGCATCCGGTTGCAAGGGGTATTGGCATGAGCGGCGTACAGATGATCACGGTCGAGCCGGGCGACGGCGACCAGCGGTTGGACCGCTGGTTGCGGCGCCTGTTCCCGCATGTCAGCCAGGGCCGGATCGAAAAGATGTGCCGCAAGGGTGAACTGCGCGTGGACGGCGGGCGGGTCAAGGGCTCGACCCGGCTGCAGGCGGGGCAGGTGGTGCGTGTGCCGCCCCTGCCCGACCCGGATCACAAACCTGCCCCGGCCCGCCCCCGCGTGACGGATGCCGATGCGAAAATGATCCAAGCCTGCGTGATCTACCGGGATGACCACGTGCTGGCGCTGAACAAGCCCCAAGGCCTGCCCGTTCAGGGCGGCAGCGGCCAGGCCCGGCACGTGGACGGCCTCGCCGAAGCGTTGCGCTTTGGCTATGATGAGAACCCACGGCTCGTGCACCGTCTCGACAAGGACACGTCGGGCGTGCTGCTGATGGCGCGCACGCGCGAAGCGGCCAAGGGCCTGACCGCTGCCTTCCGGCATCGCAACACACGCAAGATCTACTGGGCGCTGGTGGCTGGTGTGCCGACCCCGTATCTGGGCGAGATCAAGACCGGGCTGGTCAAGGCCCCCGGTCACGGCAAGCAGGGCGAAGGCGAAAAGATGATCGCCGTCCACCTGAACGAAATCGACAGTACGCCGGGCGCCAAACGGGCGCACACGCTTTATGCGACGCTGTATCGGGTGGCCAGCCGTGCATCATGGGTGGCGATGGAGCCCGTAACCGGTCGCACGCATCAGCTGCGTGCGCATATGGCGGCCATCGGGCACCCGATCATCGGGGATGGGAAATATGGCGGCTCGGGTCAGGAAAATCTGGGCGATGGCTGGGGCGCACAATTGGGTGGGGTCATCAGCAAAAAGTTGCATCTGCACGCCCGAACCGCGTCATTCAAGCATCCGGTGACCGGCAAGCAGATCACGATCAACGCCCCGCTGCCGCCGCACATGAAAGACAGTTGGGACACCTTGGGCTGGACCGAGGATCTGGCCGCCGAGGACCCGTTCGAGGCGCTGCGATGACCGCGCACCTGCGACTGGTTCTGTTCGATGTGGACGGGACGCTGGTGGACAGCCAGGCCAGCATCGTGTCGGCCATGACCGCCAGTTTCCAGGCGGTGTCGCTGCCGGTGCCGGATCGCGCCGCGATCCTGTCGATCGTGGGTCTTTCCCTGCCGGTTGCGATTGCGCGCCTCGTGCCCGAGCAGCCGCCGCGCATGCAGGCCCGGCTGGTCGATGGCTACAAGCAAGCCTACCACGCGCAGCGCCTTCAGCAGGGCGCCGCTGGCTCGCCCCTGTACCCCGGCGCCCGCGACGTCATCGATCGGCTGCACGCCACCCCCGAGATCCTGCTGGGCGTGGCCACGGGCAAGTCACAGCGCGGGCTGGACGCGCTGCTTGAGGCGCACGACCTCGGGCACGTTTTCGTCACCCGGCAGGTGGCCGACCATCACCCGTCGAAACCGCATCCCTCGATGATCGAAACGGCCCTGTCCGAGACTGGCGTCACACCTGCGGATGCGGTGATGATCGGCGACACGAGTTTCGACATGGAAATGGCGCAGGCGGCGCGCGTTCACGGGATCGGAGTGGCCTGGGGCTATCACGACCGGTCGCGTCTGGTGGCCGCGCGCAGGGTGATCGACAGTTTCGATCAACTGCCCGACGCGCTGACAGAATTCTGGGGACAAGAGCATGAGTGACTGGAAACCGAAACGCTTCTGGACATCAAGCGCCGTGGTCGCAGCCGATGACGGCTATGCCGTCGAGCTGGACGGGCGCCGTGTGAAGACGCCGGCCAAGGCGCCATTGGTGCTGCCCACCCGGGCCATGGCCGAAGCGGTCGCGCGGGAATGGGACGCGCAGGAAAAAGAAGTCGACCCCGCGACCATGCCCTTTACCCGCTCGGCCAATGCCGCGATCGACAAGGTGACGCATCAACATGCCGAGGTGGCCGACATGCTGGCCGACTATGGCGACTCTGACCTGCTGTGCTATCGCGCCACCCATCCTCGGGAGCTGGCCGAGCGTCAGGCCGAACAATGGGACCCGGCGCTGGACTGGGCCGCCGAAACGTTGGGGGCGCGTCTGCAGACGGTTGCGGGCGTGGTGCATCAGCCGCAGCCTGCGGAAGCCGTAAACAGGTTGCGCAACATGGTGCACGCGCTGGACGCGTTCCGTCTGGCGGCCTTTCACGATCTGGTGAGCCTGTCGGGGTCGCTGATTCTGGGTTTTGCAGCTGCCCGGAATTGGCGCAAACCGGACGATATATGGCGCATTTCGCGGCTGGATGAATCGTGGCAGGCCGAGCAATGGGGCGACGACGCAGAAGCCGTTCAGGCCGCCGAGATCAAAAGGGCCGCCTTCCTGCACGCCAAACAGTTCTACGATCTATCGGTCTGAGCCTTTTTGGTCCCGATTTGAGAGACTTGCCTACGCCGCCCGCTTGATCTCATCGATTTCCATGATCCGGCCCTTGACGTTTGTTTATGAATGCGCCCAAACTCGGGCGCACTAAAGGGGAGACACCTTTTGGGTAACCGGTCCGGCTACCTTGCGTGTCGGATAAAAGCCCGTCCCGGATCGGGGCGGGAAATCAGGAAGAGGTAAAAATGAAAAAATCCGTAATCTTGGGCGCGGCGACGATTGCTGGTCTGGCTGCTGGCGCGGCCGCGGCGGGAACCATGGACGATGTTAAGGCGCGCGGCAAGCTGAACTGCGGCGTGACCACCGGTCTGGTCGGTTTTGCGGCACCCGACGCTAACGGCGAATGGCAAGGCTTTGACGTGGCCGTCTGCCGCGCCGTTGCCGCCGCCGTCCTGGGCGATGCGAACGCTGTCGAATTCGTGCCCACCACCGGCAAGACCCGCTTTACCGCTCTGGCGTCGGGCGAGGTCGACATGCTGGCGCGCAACACCACCTGGACCTTCAGCCGCGACGTTGACCTGAAGTTCGAATTTGTCGGCGTCAACTACTATGACGGTCAGGGCTTCATGGTGCCCAAGTCGCTGGGCGTGAGCTCGGCCAAGGAACTGGACGGCGCAACCGTCTGCATCCAGACCGGCACCACCACCGAGCTGAACCTGGCGGATTTCTTCCGCTCGAACAACATCAGCTACGAGCCGGTGCCGATCGAAACCAACGCCGAAGCGCAGCAGCAGTACCTTGCCGGTGCCTGTGACGTGTACACCACCGACGCATCGGGCCTGGCCGCAACCCGCGCCACTTTCGAAAACCCCGGTGACCATGTCCTGCTGCCCGAAATCATCTCGAAAGAGCCGCTGGGCCCGCTGGTCCGTCACGGCGACAACGAGTGGGGCGACGTGGTTCGCTGGACCCTGAACGCGATGATCTCGGCCGAAGAGCTGGGCATCACCTCGGCCAATATCGATGAGATGGCCGCCGGCACCGAGAACCCGGAAATCAACCGCCTGCTTGGGAGCGAAGGCACCCTGGGCGAGATGCTGGGTCTGGACGCCCAGTGGGCCATGCGCGCGATCAAGGCGGGCGGCAACTATGGCGAAGTGTTTGCCAAGAACATCGGCGAAGACACCCCGATCGGTCTGGCACGCGGGCTGAACGCCCAGTGGACCGATGGTGGCCTGCTGTACTCGCCGCCGTTCCGTTAAGAAAACCGAGAAGGGCGCAGGGTTTCCTGCGCCCATTTCTCATAAATAGCTGCGGACAGCTCGGGAGCAGGGAATACCCTGCCAAATCAGAAGCATCCGCAAGCCACGGGGATCCCAAAACATGTCGACTATGACTGACCCACCGAAAGCTGATTTTCGGTTGTCGATGCTCATAAACGATACCCGCTATCGCTCTTTGACCTTCCAAGTGATTGCGGCCATCGTTATTGCGCTCAGCATCTGGTATCTTGGCAACAACCTGATCCAGAACCTCAGGGCTGCTGGCCTGAACATCTCATTTGCATTTCTAGGCGACCCGGCCGGTTACGACATCAACCAGCGCCTGGTCGAATATGACAGCCAGTCCTCACATGGACGCGCGGCGATCGTTGGTATCCTCAACACGCTGCTGGTTGCGTTTCTTGCCTGTGTCACGGCCACCATTTTCGGTGTGATCGCAGGTGTCCTGCGGTTGTCGAACAACTGGCTCGTCTCCAAGCTGATGGCGATCTATGTCGAGATCTTCCGGAACATTCCGGTTCTGATCTGGATCATCATCATCTTCACCATCATGACGGCAGTGCTGCCGGGGCCACGGGCGTTCCGGGGTGACAACCCGACCTCGAGCATGCTGTTCGACCTGTTCGCCTTCACGAACCGCGGTGTTTACATCCCGCGGCCGGAATTCAGCAACGGTCTTTTCAGCTCCACGATCTTGAACTGGCTTCTGGTGCTTGCGGGTCTGGTCGGCTCTTGGTTCGCGTCGCACGAAGTTGAAAAGCGTGCGACCCTCAAGCAGGAGCAAACCGGTGAACGTCCCAAGACCTTCCTGGTAAAACTGGCCGTGTGGTTGGTACCCTTCCTGACCCTGATGGTCCTGATGGGCTTGACCTGGGATGTGCCCGCGTTGAAAGGCTTCAACTTCAGCGGTGGCATCAAGGTGGGCGGTCCCTTGATCGCCTTGTGGTTCGCCCTGTCGATCTACACGGGGGCCTTCATCGCCGAGAACGTGCGCGCAGGCATCCAGGCAATCTCGAAAGGTCAGACCGAGGCTGCGGCCGCTTTGGGCCTTCGTCCGGGGCGCATCATGAAACTCGTGATCCTGCCCCAGGCGCTGCGGGTGATCATCCCGCCGTTGATCTCGCAATATCTGAACATCACCAAGAACTCGTCTCTGGCGATCGCCGTGGGCTATGCGGACATCACCGCCACCCTGGGTGGGATCTCGCTGAACCAGACCGGTCGTGCGATCGAATGTGTTCTGCTGCTGATGCTGTTCTATCTGACGGCTTCGCTGCTGATCTCGGCTGTGATGAACATCTACAACGCATCCGTCAAGTTGAAGGAGCGCTGAGCCATGAGTGATCAAACCACCAACTCGATCGCATTCGTGGCCGAGGGTACGATTCCGCCTTCGCCGCCGCCGGCCAATGAAACCGGCGTGGTCAAATGGCTGCGCGAGAACCTGTTCTCGGGCGTAGGGAACACCATTCTGACCATTCTCTCCGTGCTGCTGATCTATGTTTTGCTGAAGAACACGCTGCCATGGATCTTCAACGGAGTTTGGAATGCGGACTCGCTTTCGCAGTGCCGTGAGATCCTGGACGGCAAGACCGGCGCGTGTTTCGCCGTTCTGACGGAGCGGTGGAACCAGTTGATCTACGGGTTCAAGTATCCCGTGGAAGCCTATTGGCGCCCGAACCTCGCGTTCGTGCTGATGCTGGTGGCCGCAGCGCCGGTTCTGTTCTTCGATCTGCCTCGAAAGATGCTTTTGTTCACTGCGGTTTACCCGTTTGTTGCCTTCTGGCTGATTTGGGGTGGCACCATTCTTGTCCCATTGGTGGCGTTGTTGGGCTGCGTCGCAGCGGCGGTCGTTTTCCAGAAATACGGAAAAAACAGCTTTGCCGCCGGGTTCTTCGGTGGGATCGTCGTCGCGCTGATCGTCTGGAACGTCGGCGGCGCGCTGATCCCCGAAGATGCATCGGAAAATGCTTGGTTGACCGCTGTTCCCAGTCGAGACCTCGGCGGGTTCATGCTGAACCTTATGCTCGGGGTGACCTGTGTATCGCTGTCACTGCCCCTTGGCATCGCCTTGGCGTTGGGCCGCCAGTCCGACATGCCTTTGATCAAGTGGGTCTGCGTCATTTTCATCGAGTTCATCCGGGGCGTGCCGCTGATCACGCTGCTGTTCGTGGCTTCGGTGATGCTGGCGTATTTCTTCCCGCCTGACAGCACGGTCGACCTGTTCCTGCGCGTGGTGATCATGATCACCATGTTCTCGGCTGCCTACATCGCCGAGGTGATCCGCGGCGGTCTGGCAGCGCTTCCTCGTGGACAGTACGAGGCCGCAGACAGTCTTGGCTTGGACTATGCCCAGGCAATGCGGTTGATCATCCTGCCGCAGGCGCTGAAGATCTCGATCCCGGGTATCGTGAACGTGGCCGTGGGCCTGTTCAAGGATACGACGCTGGTTTCGGTCATCTCGATGTTCGACCTCGTTGGCATGATCCGCGGCCCGATCCTGGCATCGACCGAGTGGAATGGCGTCTATTGGGAGCTTTTGGGCTTTGCCGCGCTTCTGTTTTTCGTCGTCTGCTACGGCATCTCTCAATATTCACAGTGGCTCGAGCGTCGCCTTGCCACCGATCACCGTTAAGGAGTTCAACACATGTCTGAACTTGCCATTGATCGCGAAATCGATCGTTCGAAAATGCAGGTGAGCGACGAGGTCGCCATCGAAATCAACAACATGAACAAGTGGTACGGGTCCTTCCACGTGCTGCGCGACATCAATCTGACCGTCAACCAGGGCGAGCGGATCGTGATCGCGGGGCCGTCGGGTTCGGGCAAATCGACCCTGATCCGCTGCATCAACGCGCTGGAAGAGCATCAGGCCGGCAAGATCGTCGTGGACGGGATCGAGCTGACCAGCGACCTCAAGAACATCGACAAGATCCGCTCCGAGGTCGGGATGGTGTTCCAGCACTTCAACCTGTTCCCGCATCTGACGGTTCTGGAAAACTGCACGTTGGCCCCGATCTGGGTGCGCAAGACGCCCAAGAAAGAGGCCGAAGAACGCGCTATGCACTTCCTGGAAAAGGTGAAAATTCCGGATCAGGCCAACAAGTATCCCGGCCAACTGTCAGGTGGTCAGCAACAGCGTGTGGCGATTGCGCGAAGCCTGTGCATGATGCCGCGGATCATGTTGTTCGACGAGCCGACCTCGGCCCTTGACCCCGAGATGATCAAAGAGGTGCTCGACACCATGATCGAGCTGGCCGAGGAAGGCATGACCATGCTTTGCGTGACGCACGAGATGGGCTTTGCGCGTCAGGTGGCGAACCGCGTGATCTTCATGGATGCCGGCCAGATCGTCGAACAGAATGAACCCGAAGAGTTCTTCAACAACCCGCAGAGCGAACGCACCAAGCTGTTCCTCAGCCAGATCCTGGGGCACTGACGCGGGCTGAAAGGCAACAGCAAAGGGCGGGGGCATCCCGCCCTTTTTTATTCCGTCAACTCGCGCGGGATGACGAAACCCCTCACCGTGCCGCTGCGCCAGTTCACATCCCGCCAATCGTCGATGTCAAAGCGGACCACGGTTGTGGCGCCGGTCGGGTAGTCGAAGAACCGGCCGTGCATCGGGGCCTCTTCCACAATGGCGCCTGCAAACACGGCGATTCCCGGATTGTGCCCCAACATCAGCACGGTTTCCCCGGTTGCCGAAGACAGAAGAAGGAACATCCGATCCGGCGAAGCATGGTATAGCTCGTCGGTAAAGGTCAGCTTTTCCGCCTCGAGCCCCATCCGCTCCCAGGTTTCGCGGGTGCGAACGGATGAGGAGCAGAGCAACTCGTCCGGCAACCATCCCTTTTCCTTCAGCCAGGCCCCGATTGCCGCCGCCGATTTTCGGCCCCGCTTGTTCAGCGGGCGTGCATGGTCGCTCAGGTCTGGGTTGTCCCAGCTGGACTTGGCGTGGCGGGTCAGGATCAATGTGCGGGGCATGGTGGATGAAACGCCTGCATGTGGTGGGCCGATTGCTCGGGGTCTCTCCCGGCGCCTGCGCTGAGGGGGCAAGCCAGCCGGGCGGCGCAGCCTCCGGTCATGCAGGACCGCCCCTCGGCAGTGTCCAAATAACCGTGGCAGGCCTCAACATCATAGAACGTCGTGGCGTTCAGCGCCTTCACCGGGCAAGCGGTGGCGCAGGGGGCAGGACAGGTCAGGCAAGGCGGAGGGGCCGTCGCCTCGGGGATCGAAAATTCTTCTGCGAAATGCAGCGCGCCCCGATAAGAGATCATCATGCCCACCGTATCATGCACCATTGCACCGACGGGGCTAAGAAAGGCGCGACCAGATTTCAGTGCCCAGTCGATGAATGGCATGTAGGGCGGTCCGCCGAACGGGAAATGCGCCTCTGCCCCGAGGCTCTCGGCCATCGCGCTGACAACGCGGGTTGACCAGCGATCGACCGGGTCAGGGTCGCCGTCGCGCCATTCGGGCGCGGCCTTGAGCGCAGGCCAGAACGCCCCGGCAGCGCCCAAAAGGATCAGGGTCCCGCCGTCGAGCCCCTTGGCACCGCTCAGGCGCGGATGCTGGGCGCCCATCACGATCAGCCCGTGTTCGTGCGCCGCCTTTTCAACCTCGTCATAGATCATTTCTTGCGAAACGGCAGCGATAGGCTCCAGCCCAGTCTTGTCGGGCGGTCGTCTTGCCATTCGAGACCGATGGTCATGCCGTCATGCCCCTTTCCGGGCTGCGCCACATAGGTTCCCATCCAGCGGTCCCAGATCGACAGGGCAAACCCATAATTGCTGTCGTGTTCCTCCCTCAGCCGCGAATGGTGCACCCGGTGCATGTCGGGCGTTACCAGCAGCCTACGCAAGACCGCATCCAGAGCAAGAGGGAGTTTCAGGTTCGAGTGGTTGAACATTGCCGTGCCATTCAAAAGGACTTCGAACAGTACCACGGCCAGTGCACTGGGCCCCAGCAGGTAGACGAGGCCGATCTTGAGCAGCATCGACAGCGCGATTTCCACCGGATGGAACCGGACCGCCGTGGTCACGTCCATGTCACGGTCCGCATGGTGGACCCGGTGCAGGCGCCACAGGATTGGCACCTTGTGCGTGACCAGGTGCTGCGCCCAGATGGCAAAGTCGAGGATAAGAATGGACAGCGCCACCTCGACCCATGCAGGCCAAGAGAGATGGTTGAACAGGCCCCAGCCCTTTTGGCCCGCATCCAGCGCCGCACCGACCGCCAGCAGCGGCAAGCCGAACGCCATGAGCCGCAGCGCGACGGTGTTGAGGATCGTGATCGACAGGTTGGTGGCCCATCTTTTCGGTCGCCCGTATTGGCGCGGACGGCGCGGCAAAAGCGCCTCGGCACAGGCAAAGATGATAAACAGCCCCAGGAAAACGCCCAGGCGAATGGTGGCTTCGTGCTCCATACATTCACAATTGGGCATGCGATTGAGAATCACAAGCCCAGTTGCGCCAAGAAGCCGTCAGTCGGGACGGATCAGCGAGCCGGCGCCATGTTCGGTGAACAGCTCCAGCAGCACGGCGTTGGGCGCGCGGCCATCCAGGATCACCACGGCGCGGACCCCGCTGTGCAGCGCGTCCAGCGCGGTTTCTGTCTTGGGGATCATGCCGCCGGCGATTGTGCCTTCGCGGGTCATCTCACGGATCTGGCCCGCTTTCAACTCGGTCACGACCTCTCCTGCGGCGTTCTTGACGCCGGACACGTCCGTCAGCAGCAACAGGCGATCGGCCTTGAGCGCCGAGGCAATCGCCCCGGCGGCTGTATCGCCGTTCACGTTGAACGTCTCGCCATTGCGGCCCGCCCCCAGCGGGGCGATCACCGGGATCACGTCATGCGAGAACAGGTCGTGCAGGATCTTGGGGTTCATCCGTGCGGGTGTGCCCACATATCCCAACGAGGCGTCGGTCTGGTCGCAGATCATCAGGTTGGCATCCTTGCCGGAAAGGCCGACGGCCATGCCGCCCTGATCGTTGATCGCCTGCACGATGCGCTTGTTCACCACGCCGGACAGGACCATTTCGACCACTTCCACCGTGGCGGCATCGGTGACGCGCTTGCCGTTCACGAATTCCGACTTGATCTCCAGCTTGTCCAGCATCGCGTTGATCATCGGCCCGCCGCCATGCACGACCACCGGGTTCACGCCGACCTGGCGCATCAGCACCACGTCGCGGGCAAAGCTCTCCATCGCTTCGTCGCTGCCCATGGCGTGCCCGCCCAGCTTGATCACGACGATTGCCCCGTCATAGCGCTGCAGATAGGGCAGGGCGCTGTTGAGCGTGGCGGCGGTGGCTATCCAATCCCGGTTCATGTCCTGTTTCTTCATGGCTGTCGTCCCTCTGGCCTTCCCTGTTAGGGCCTTTGGCCGGACCTGCCAAGCCCGGAACGGGCAGGCCGCAGGTTTTGTTGCGTGGCGCGCCAAAAGGGGGACGCTGCCGCGCCACGCAACCGGGCAACGCCACGCGGCGCCGCCTGAACCGGTCAGTTGAATGCGCGCCGTACCGTAGGTATGTTGCTGACGACCAGCAGGTCGACGGCCAGCGCCGCAAGCGGCGTCAGCCCAACCAGTGGGAAGGCCATGGCCGTGCACAGCCCGATCAGCACCGCGCCCTTCCACACGGGCATCTCGGCCGGAAAGCTGCTCCAGGCCTGCACGAACTTGCCGCCCCAGATCCCGGCCCACGACATGCCCGAGATGAGGAACCCGACCAGCAGCAGCGACATTCAGAACCCGGCGACCGCGTGCAGCGATTTCCCAAAGGCCCGGCCCCGCGCCCGCAGGTCAGGCACCAGGGCCGCCACAACGTTTCCGCGGGGCCACCACCTGTAAAGGCCGGTGAACGCCAGCAGCAGCGCCATCCCGGCCGCGATTTCCAGAATCCGGTCGCCGGTATCGCCCATCAGTAGGGTCGAGTAGATGTTGCCGGCCGGATCGTACCACCCCGCGCGACGGTCCCAGACCTGGATCACCTCGCGGGAATACTGGTCGATGGCCACCATGCGCTGACCGGTCTCGGCCTTGACGCGAAACACGGTTGCCAGATTCGGCGCCTTGGGGCCGATCCATTCGACCACGCGGCCCGGCACGCGGGCCTGAACCATATCGGCCAGTTCGGATGCGGGCATCGCCTGGCCCTTGATCTCGAGTGCGATTTTTTCTCCGTCGCGACCATCGGCTTGGGTAATGAACATCATAATCAGGCCGGTCAGCGGCAGGATGATCAGGAAGGGGACAACAAAAAGCCCCGCATAGAAGTGCCACCGCCAGGCGGCCAGGTAGAATTTTTGCACCTGTTCGCGCCGGCTCGCCTGAGCGCCACCGGTTTGGCCGTCTTGTACCATTTCAGTCTCCAGAAATTCGGAACATCGCCGGCCGGGCGGCTGAGGTTTCAAGTCTTGTTCTCGGTCTCAAGAGAGGTGGGGCGGACCCGGGGCATCGTACCGGGTGTGGAACCCGGCGCTGCGATGGGTGAAATCCACATGCGCCCAACGCGCGGCAATCGGCCAGTCGGCCGGCAGCACCGCTCCCACTTCGGGCAATTGGCCTGCCAGATTCACCCCGCCACGGGGGCAGGCGCTGCGTTCGTCGGTTTCGTCGTGGTCCGGGGCGTCCTCGCCCGGGTTGATCCAGCGCTCGACCAGGCCGTCGCCGGTGCAGATCACCATCAGAATCGCCCCGTCCGAGTTGCGCGTGGGCATCCAGCCATCGGGATTGCACCGGGTACCATCACAGCAACCAGCGTCAGCACCGATATGACGCGCAGCAGCATCATTCCAGATTGGCGATGATCGAACGCAGCGTCGGGATGCCGTCGCCCTTCTCGGACGAGGTCAGCACGATCTCGGGATAGGCGGCGGGGTGTTTGGACAAGGCGCCGCGCACCTGGGCCAGAACCTTTTCGCGGTCCTTGGCCTTGACCTTGTCGGCCTTGGTCATCACGCATTGAAAGGTCACGGCGCTGGTGTCCAGCAGCTTCATGATCTCGTCATCCACGGGCTTCACTCCGTGGCGGGAATCAATCAGTACGAAGGCCCGGCGCAGGGTCTGCCGCCCGCTCAGATACTGTTTCAGAAGGCGCTGCCACTTCTCGACCACCTTGACCGGAGCGTTGGCATAGCCATAGCCGGGCAGGTCAACCAGATACAGGTCGGGGCCCTGGGTGAAGAAGTTGATCTCTTGCGTGCGGCCCGGCGTGTTCGAGGCGCGGGCCAACCCCTTGGTGCCGGTCAGGGCGTTGATCAGGCTGGACTTGCCCACGTTCGACCGGCCGGCGAAACAGACCTCGATCCGGTCGGGGGCGGGAAGGCCGTTCATCGCCACGACGCCCTTGACGAATTCGGACGGCCCGGCAAACAGCTTGCGGCCTTTTTCCAACGCGAATGCGTCGGGCTCGGGGGCCAAAGGGAAAGGCAATGTATTCATAGGACCTGCACCTCGTCTCCGCGCCGGATCGTGCCACCGCGGATCACAGTTGCATAGACGCCGAAATCCTGGTGGTCCCAACTGCGTAGCGCGCCCAGCGTGTCGGCGTCGCGCTGGCCGGTCTCGGGGTTGGCAGTGGTTGCCAGGCAGCGGGTGATCCGCTCCTTGACGTGAAAAACGGCATCACCGATCCGGACCTCGCGATCCAGCCAGTCGAATTCTTCCCACAGAGGAAGGCCGTCGAACCAGATATTGCCCCGCCAGCGGCAGATCGACAGCTTGCGGCCCAGTCTTTGCTCGACCGCGCGGTGCGAGGCCATATTGCAAAGGCTGATCGAGGGGTAGTCGCTGTCGGTCATGCCCCGCCCCGGAACTCGGACGATCCGGGCCGAGGCCGCGCGGTCGGCGGGCATGAGCGGGCGGACCCAATCCAGAAACAGATCCTGCTGGGTGTCTGGGTGGAAGGTCAGATCTGGCCGATCCGGGTGGCTGAGTGTCACGCGATCCCCGTCCAGAACGGCCGAGATCGCCATCAGGCGGGGTGCCTTCGAACCGCGGCTGAAATTTGCGCAGGGCGCCCATTCGGATCCGTCGGCCTCGGACATTTCATGCGCCACCGCCCAAACACGATCCCCGGGCATGGTCTGCCCGGGGATGAGGGTGACTTCGGACAGGGTTTCCCTGCCGTGGCTCTTGATCGGGTGCCGCCAGATTTCGGTGACCGCCCCCGTCATTTGCCGTCCGTTTTCGGTGTTCGCTTGAAGCCGGACTTGATGTTGCCAAACACGTCAGGCTTGTAGCCCTGGCTGCGCATGATCAGGTACTGCTGGGTAAACGTGATCGTGTTGTTCGCGATCCAGTAAATCACCAGCCCGCTGGCGAAGCTGCCCAGCATGAACATGAAGACCCAAGGCATCCAGGCAAAGATCATGGCCTGGGTCGGATCGGTGGGCGCCGGGTTCAGCTTTTGCTGCAGCCACATCGAGATCCCCAGCAACAGCGGCAGGATCCCGATGAAGATGGTCGCCATCAGGGTTCCCGGCTCGGGACCGGCCCAGGGCAGCAGCCCAAACAGGTTCATGATCGAGGTCGGGTCCGGCGCGCTTAGATCGCGGAACGGGCCGAACCAGGGCGCGTGGCGCAATTCGATGGTGACGAAAATCACCTTGTACAGCGAGAAGAAGATCGGAATCTGCAGCAGTATCGGCAGACAGCCGGCAGCCGGGTTGACCTTTTCCTTCTTGTACAGCTCCATCATGCCCTGCTGCATCTTTTGGCGGTCGTCGCCAGCGGCCTCTTTGAGGGCTTCCATCTGCGGCTGAAGCTCTTTCATTTTGGCCATCGAGACATAGGACTTGAAGGCCAGCGGGAACAGAATCGCCTTGATGATCAGCGTAAGCCCGATGATCGACCAACCCATGTTGCCGATCAGGGCGTTGATGTTGTGCAGCAGCCAGAAGATCGGCTTGGTCAGGAAGAAGAACCAGCCCCAATCGATGCTGTCGATGAATTTCTGAACGCCCTGCGCCTGATATTCGCGGATGGTTTCCCATTCCTTCGCCCCCGCAAACAGCCGGGTGGTAACCTGGGAGGTTTCGCCGGGTGCGACCGTCAAGGTCGGCAGTACTGTTTCGGTCTGATAGATCTTGCGGCGGGCGTCGTATTTCGCGGCGGCCTTGAAGGCCGAGCCCGGCTCGGGGATCAGTGTGGTCATCCAGTAGTGATCGGTAAAGCCGATCCAGCCGTTTTCCTTCACCTGATAGACCTCAGCCTGGGCGCGTTCGTTCGGGTCGATGTCGAATTCTCGGACATCCCCATAATCGACTTCGGACAACGTCCCGTCGGCCATGCCAATGACGCCTTCGTGCAGGATGAAGAAATTCTTCAATCCCGGAAGATCGCCATCCTCGCCCATGCCATGCCGGGCAAGGATGCCATACGGCGCCATGCCGACCTCGGTCTGGCTCGCGTTCTCAACCGACTGGGTCACCGTGAACATATAGTCTTCGTCCACCGCGATCGTGCGACGGAAGGTCAGGCCCTTGCCGTTGTTCCAGACCAAAGTGACCGGGCTGTCCACGCCCAGCGTTTCGCCACTCTCAATTTCCCACAAGGTATTCGGGCCGGGCACGTCGGCCCCAGCAAGTCCGGCGCCGGGGGCCCAACCATACAGCGCGTAATATGCGGATTCCGATCCGACCGGCGACAGAAGTTCGACGATGGGCGCGTCTTCTTCGAGCGAGACCTTGTAATCCTTCAGAAACAGCTCATCGATCCGACCACCCGAAAGCGAAAGACTGCCCGTCAGGCGCGGGGTGTCGATCTCGAGCCGCGGCGCGTTGGACTCGGGGGCCGCTTCAGCGGCTTCCGAGGTGGTCTCGCCAATGGTCGAAGGCCCGGCGGCGCTCGGTGTTTGGAGCCCGTCACCATCGGTCGCACTGATCTCGGTTCGGTCGAGGTTCGTGGCGGGTTCCGGCGGAGGGAACAGCACGAACCACACGAGGATCACGAGAAAGCTGAGCGCGGTTGCGAGGATGAGATTCTTGTTCTGATCGTCCATCGGGGACAGCCACCTTGAGCAGTGAAAGACACCGCAGGGTTCAACAGAGTGCAGCCCGAAAGGTCAAGCGGAATCGCCGCTGTTTGCCCGTTGCAGCGGCAATGCAGGCGGCGATTTCAGGATTCTCCTCCCATTTTCCGTCCGATCGCGGGCGCTCCCTTGAGGCTGTTGCGGTGGTTGGTGATCCACCGCACGGTCTCTTCCCAGGGCATCGGTTTGGCAATTCCATAGCCCTGAACATGGTGGCAGCCCAACTGCGCCATCAGCGCATGCTCGCCGGGGGTCTCGACGCCCTCGGCCAAAGTTTCCAGGTTCAGGCGTTCGGCCATCGTCAGTATCGCGCCGACGAGCTGTTGCTGTTCAGGGTCCTTGTCGGCGTTGGTGACAAAGGACCGGTCGATCTTGATGCGGTTCACGTTGAAACGTTTGATCGACGCGAAGGCCGCATGCCCGGTGCCGAAGTCATCCAGATCGATATGGCAGCCCATGGCGGACATCTGCGCCACGTTGCGCGCAATGATATCGTCGGGATGCCGAGCGAACACTGTCTCGAGAACTTCGACAGCCAGCCGCTCCGGGGTCAGGTCGTACTGGTCCAGTTCCCATTTGAGGCGGTCGATCAGCTTGGGGTCGCGCAGTTCCTCCGACGAAAAGTTGATGCCGATCCTGGGCACCACCGCCCCCGCGCGATCCCAATCGCGCATGGCCGAAAAGGCCTGGTGTCGAATGGCCTGGCCAAGCATTCCCATCAGGTTGGCCTGCTCTGCGAAAGGCAGGAAGACCTGCGGGCGCAGTACCCCTTTGGTGGGGTGATTCCAGCGCGCCAGAGCCTCGAAACCGGTGACGTCCCCCGTATCGGTCGAAACCTGTGGCTGGAAACACGGCTGGATTTCGCCGTTGTCCAGCGCCGCCTCAAGCTCTTTGCGGAGATTGACATGGATCAGAGACCGGCGCCGGGTCTCGGTGGAAAAGGCCCGGATCGTCGACGGCCCGTTGCGCTGCGCTTCGGACAGCGCGGCCTGTGCGGCCTCGATCCAGTCGGATGCCGGTCCATCGGGAACCATTGACTGCAGGCAGAACCCGATCGAGCAGGACAGGTAGACGCTGACGCTGTTGAGCGGAACGGGTTCCTCGACAACGCTCTGAATGCGGCCCGATGCCTGAATGCAAGCCTCGAGCCCGAGCTGCGTGGAGGGGTGCATGCCAATCAGGAACGTATTTCGGGAAATGCGCGTCGCGACGTCCTGACTGCGTATGACCGATAGAACCCGGTCGCCGAATCGCTGTGCGATTAAATCGGCGGCGGCGGAACCGTGCAGTTCCTGAAGGTCGTCGAACTGATCCACGGCGACGACCAGACAGGCGGCATCGCACCCGGTCTCCCGCGCCGCCAGGTGCATCTGCTCCAGCCGGGTTCGGAACGCGTCGTTGGAAACCAGGCCCGAGATATTCTGGCCGTCGGGCAAGGTATTGTCAGTCAGGCGCAGGGCGATCAGAAAGGCCAAGGGCAGGCCAAGGGCCGCGACGATCAGCGCGGTTTCTCCACCCAGCCAGAATGCGGCGAGGCTGAGTGCGGGAACGAATGCCAGCCCCTGCGGAATCGAGAGAACGGTCAGCAGCGCGTGCCGGATCTGTCTGAAGAAAGTATGGGTCCGCATCGGGTTTCGGCCCTCGTCCTTGGCGTTGTCGTGCAGGGCGAGGGTAGAAAACCAATCTGAGTCAGAAGTTAACGCAACCGCGGTATTTCGCCTTGATCATCCGGGTTTTTTCGGGGTTTCAGCGAAAGGCCGGCAAAGTCGAAGAGATCAGGGTCTAGCAAGTGGGACGGACGCGCATTGGTCAGCGCACGGAACATCACCTGCCGGCGGCCGGGACTGTTCTTTTCCCATTGGTCTAGAATCTGTTTGACCTGCTGGCGTTGCAGGCCGTCCTGGCTGCCGCACAGGTCGCAGGGAATAATCGGATAGTTCATCGCCTTGGCGAATTTCTCGCAATCGGCCTCGGCCACATGGGCCAGAGGGCGATAAACGAACAGGTCGCCATCCTCGTTCACCAGTTTCGGGGGCATGGTCGCCAGACGGCCCCCGTGGAACAGGTTCATGAAGAAGGTTTCCAGGATGTCATCGCGGTGATGACCCAGCACCACAGCCGAGCACCCTTCCTCGCGCGCGATCCGGTACAGGTTGCCGCGGCGCAAGCGCGAGCACAGCGCGCAATAGGTGCGGCCCTGCGGCACCTTGTCGACCACGATGGAATAGGTGTCCTGGTACTCGATCCGGTGCGGCACGCCCATGCGTTCCAGAAACTCGGGCAGCACGGTGGCCGGAAAGCCCGGCTGCCCCTGATCCAGATTGCAGGCCAGCAGGTCCACGGGCAGCAGGCCGCGCCACTTCAGCTCATACAGAACGGCCAGCAGGGTATAGCTGTCCTTGCCGCCCGACAGGCAGACCAGCCAGCGCGGCGGCTTGCCATCCTTGTCATGGGCCGACGGGTCAACCATGCCGTATTGCTCGATCGCCTCGCGCGTCTGGCGCACGATGCGTTTGCGCAGCTTCTTGAACTCGGTGGTCGAGGGCGCACCGGCAAACAGCGGATGGATATCGTCGGCTTCGTCGAACATGCGCAGCCCCTACCGCAGATGCGCCGACCGAGCAAGGCCCGCCTAGACGGACAGCCGGCCCAGCAGGGCGTCGGTGTCCAGCCCCGAGACCGATCCGGGTATGCGCCCGCTTTCGCCCAGAACCTGCGTGGCAATATATCCATCGGCCACCGCACCGGGCGCGTGGCGCAGCAGCAGTGCGGCGGTCAGCAGATGCGCGGTGGCCTCGGCGAACCAGCGGGCCTCGGCCTCGGGGGGCAGGGTGGGCCAACGGTCGCGATGCGCCTTCAGGGCGGCGTCATAGCGGCGGTCGGCTCCGGTTGCCGCGTCCAGTTCGGCCTGTACTGTCTGGCCGGCCAGCGGGTCGCGCGCAAGGCTGCGTAGAATGTCCAGGCAGATCACGTTGCCGGACCCCTCCCAGATTCCGTTCAGCGGCGCTTCGCGATAGATCATCGGCATCGGCGTGTCCTCGACATAGCCCATGCCACCCAGCACCTCCATCGCCTCGACCGCAACGACGGGGCAGCGCTTGTTCGACAGGAACTTGGCCAGCGCCACCCCGATCCGGGCAAACGCGCGGTCTTCGGCGGTGTCCCCGTCAAAGGCGCGTGCCACGCGCAGGCCCAGGGTCAGGGCGCCTTCCCAGTCCAGCGCAAGGTCGGCCAGAACGGCACGCATCAGCGGCTGGTCGATCAAGCGGCGCTGAAAGGCGCTGCGGTGGCTAACCCAGTGATGCGCTTCGGACAAGGCCGCACGCATCAGGCCGGCGGGTGCCATCGCGGTGTCGAGCCGGGTGTGATGCACCATCTCGATGATCGTGCGTACGCCGGCCCCCTCGTCCCCAAGTTGATAGGCCAGCGCGTCGTGGAACTCGACTTCGGACGAGGCGTTGGCGCGGTTGCCCAGCTTGTCCTTGAGGCGCATCAGGTGGATGGCGTTGCGCTCGCCCTCCAGCCAGCGGGGCAGCAGAAAACAGGTCAGCCCGCCCGGAGCCTGCGCCAGCGTGAGGAACCCGTCGGACATCGGGGCCGAGCAGAACCATTTGTGGCCGCGCAGCCGCCAGGCCTCACCGTCACGGGTGGCGGTGGTGGTATTGCCACGCACGTCCGAGCCGCCCTGTTTCTCGGTCATCGCCATGCCCAAGGTCGCCGAGCGTTTTTCTCCGATCGGGCGGGGGGCTGGGTCATAGGTGTTGGCGGTCAGTTTCGGGCGCCAGATATCGGCCAGTTCGGGGTTGGCGGCCAGCGCCGGCACGGCGGCATAGGTCATGGTCAGCGGGCAGCAATGGCCCGGCTCGACCTGGCTGGCCAGATAGACCATCGCGGCATGAGTGGCGTGACCGCCCGGTGCTCCGTCCCAGGCCAGCGCGGCATAGCCTGCCGATTGGCTCAGATCCATCATGTGATGATAGGCCGGGTGGAACCGCACCTCGTCCAGACGGCGGCCGCCCCGGTCGAAGAGGCAGAGTTCGGGCGGGTGCATGTTGGCGTCGCGCCCGGCGTCGCGGGTTTCGCTCCGGCCCAGAGCGGCCCCGTAGGCAGCCAGTGGGATCGCCCGTGCCCCGGCGCGCGTGGCGCAATCGCGCAGAACCGGGTCCGAGGTCCACAGGTCAACGTCGCCGCGCTCGGGCGGTTGGTTCGTCACCTCATGCGTGGGCAGAGACTGGCGGGCGTTGGATCTGGACATGGGCGCCTCGGACGGTTGTTGATGAAACCGATGTTCAGCGGCGCACCCCCCTTGGGTCAAGCGTGACGGGGTGTCAGATCAAGGCGCGTCGTGGGTGTCGTCGGGCACCGGGTCATAGCCGTCACCCCCCCAGGGGTGGCAGCGCCCGATACGGCGCGCGGCCAGCCAAGCGCCCTTGATCGGACCGTGCTTTTCCAGCGCTTCCAGCGCATAGGCCGAGCAGGTCGGCTGATAGCGGCAGTTGAACCCCACCCAGGGACTGAAGATCAGCCGATAGGCCCGGATTGGCAGCGCGAGGATATGGGCAAGAGGGGTCATTTGCGCGGGCTGTGGATCTTGCGCAGGGCCTCGCGCAGATCGGCCAGCAGAGCGCCGAAGGGGCGGGCGGCGGTCACCTCGACCCGACCGATCAGGACGTAATCCCACCCGTCCCGGCCATGGTCCGGAAGAACGGCGCGGGCCGCCTCGCGCAGCCGGCGCTTGGCCCGGTTGCGGGCTACGGCATTGCCGACCTTCTTCGAGCAGGTGAACCCGACACGGATGCCCTCGGCCTCATCTGGTGCGCGCTTGCGGGCTTGCACCATCATGGAAGGCGTGCCCTGTCGGCGCGCCCGTGCGGCCCTGAGGAAATCGCTGCGCTTGCGCAGTACCGACAAGGCAGGCGCGCAAACGGACACCGCCGGGGGCATATCCCCGGGGTGGTCAGTGCCATCCACAGGGGCCTCCGGCGGCGTCATGTTCTAAACCTGAAAGGTCGCGCGGTTTATGCGCTCAGCGACTTGCGGCCGCGGGCACGGCGAGCGTTCAGGATCTTGCGGCCGGCCTTGGTGGCCATGCGCGCGCGGAAACCGTGGCGGCGTTTGCGAACCAGGTTCGAAGGCTGATAGGTGCGTTTCATCGCTCCGTCTCCAATCTTTGGCGGTCGGGTGCGGCGCGGATTCGCCTGCCCGTGGTGTTCGAAGCCCGTCCTCTACTGGGAACCGGCGGGCAAGTCAAACCCCATCGCAACGGTTTTCGCGCCTTTTGCAACAATTCTGCCGGGCGACCAGCCAAAAGTTTCAGAATCAGCCCGAGGACGGCGGATTTCTCACATTGAACCGGTGCGTGTTCAACCCGGCGTGAAGACCCTGTTGCACAGGAGGCCAAGCGCGCATCTTGTGGGTCTGATGAAGCATTCGAACCCGGACCACGAAATGACCGAAACCACCCAGGTGCCGCGCAATGGGCTGGCCCGACATACTCCCCTGATCGTGATCCTGACGGTTGCCGTCGTCGGGTTCTTTGCGCTGGGCGACTACCTGACTTTTGAAACCCTGCGCGACAATCGCGAGGCGCTGTTGGCCTGGCGTGATGCCAACTACTGGTCGTTGGCGGGGGTTTTCATCCTGGTCTATGTCCTGATCGTCACCTTTTCTTTGCCCGGTGCGGCCGTGGCCTCGATGACGGGCGGGTTCCTGTTCGGGCTGTTCGCGGGCACCGTGTTCAACGTATTTGCCGCAACCTTGGGTGCCTCGGCGATCTTTCTGGCGGCCCGCTGGGGTTTGGGCGAGGCGTTGACAGCGCGGCTGGAGGCCTCGGAAGGCACCGTCAAGCGAATCAAGGACGGGTTGAGCGAGAACGAGATCCCGGTGCTGTTCCTGATGCGGCTGGTGCCGGTGGTGCCGTTTTTCGTTGCCAATCTGATCCCGGCGCTGGTGGGGGTGAGGTTCCGGAACTTTCTGCTGACCACGGCGCTGGGCATCATTCCGGGCGGCATCGTCTATACTTGGATCGGCGTCGGCCTGGGCGGCGTGTTCGACCGGGGCGAGACGCCAGACCTGTCGCTGCTGACCGAGCCCTTCGTGATCGGCCCGATCCTGGGGTTGTGCGCGCTGGCGGCTCTGCCGATTTTCCTCAAAACCATTCGCGGCCGAAGGGGCCTTTGATCCATGCAAGACCTCAAGACCGACATCCTGGTGATCGGGGCCGGGTCGGGTGGCCTGTCGGTGGCCGCTGGGGCCAGCCAGATGGGCGCCGACGTGATCCTGCTGGAAGGGCACAAGATGGGTGGCGACTGCCTGAATTATGGCTGCGTCCCGTCCAAGGCCCTGCTGGCCAGCGCCAAGCTGGCCCATGCGCAGAGCCATACCGCGCCGTTCGGCGTTGCCGACCACGCGCCGCAAGTGGACTATGCCGCGGCCAATGACCATGTCCGGGACGTGATCGCGCAGATCGAACCTATGGACAGCCAGGAACGGTTCGAGGAATTCGGCGTGCGCGTCATTCGTGACTGGGGGAGCTTTCTGTCGCCCACGCAGGTTCAGGCCGGCCATTTCGTCATCACCCCCCGTCGCGTGGTGCTGGCCACGGGCTCGTCGCCGCTGGTGCCGCCGATCCCGGGGCTGGATGAGGTGCCGTATGAGACCAACGAGACCATCTTCGACCTGCGCGACAAGCCCGACCACCTGCTGATCATCGGCGGGGGACCTATCGGCATGGAAATGGCGCAGGCGCATGCCCGGCTGGGCTGCAAGGTGACGGTGATCGAAGGCGCGCGGGCGCTGGGCAATGATGACCCCGAGGCGGCCGCAGTGGTATTGGAGGCTCTGCGCGCCGAAGGGGTCGAAATTCTGGAACACGCGATGGTGGCCCGGGTGCGCGGGAAGGCCGGCGCGGTCGAGGTCGTCACCGAGGATGGCGCGGTCCACGCGGGCTCACACCTGCTGCTGGCGGTGGGACGCAAGGCCAACATCGACCGCCTGAACCTGCAGGCTGCCGGCATCGACCAGACGCGCACGGGCATCAAGGTGGATGACAGCCTGCGCACCACCAACCGCAGGGTCTACGCGATCGGCGACGTCGCGGGCGGGCTGCAGTTCACCCATGTGGCGGGGTATCATGCCGGGGTCATCATCCGGTCGGCTCTGTTCGGGCTGCCGTCCAAGGCCAGGACGTCGCATATCCCCTGGGCGACCTATACCGACCCCGAACTGGCTCAGGTTGGTCTGACCGAGGCGCAGGCGCGCGACCGCCACGGCGACAAGGTCGAGATCGCCCGGTTCGACTATGCCCACAACGATCGTGCCGTGGCCGAACGCAAAACGACCGGGTTCATCAAGGTCATGGTCGTCAAGGGGCGCCCGGTGGGGGCCACAATCGTGGGGCATCAGGCGGGCGAATTGATCAACTTGTGGTCTCTGGCGCTGGCCAATAACCTGAAGATGAGCCAGATCGCGGCGATGGTGTCGCCCTATCCCACGATCGGAGAGCTTAACAAACGGGTGGCGGGCGCCTATTTCTCGCCAAGACTGTTTGAAAATCAGATGGTTGAACGGGTGGTCAGGCTGGTCCAGCGTTGGCTCCCCTGATCGGGAAAGGAGCGCCACTTGAACTCGCTGTCGGGTCGTTTCCTGATCTTGACGACGGTCTTCGTGATGTTGGCCGAGGTGCTGATCTTCGTGCCGTCGATCGCGCGCTTCCGCGAGGATTTCCTTCTGAACCGGCTAGAACGCGCCCAGATCGCCTCGCTGGCGCTGCTGGCCGACGACATGCTGGCCGAAGAGCTGGAGGCCGAGCTTCTGGCCAATGCCGGGGTCTACAACGTGGTGCTGCGCCGGGACGAGGTGCGCCAGCTGATGCTGTCCTCGCCCATTCCCGGCGACGTGTCCAAGACCTTTGATCTGCGCGAGGCGGGGCCGTGGGTTCTGATCCGCGATGCGATGCTGCGGCTGTTCACCCCCGAAAACGAGATCATCCGCGTGATCGGCCAGCCGGTCCGAGACGCCGGCCTGCTGATCGAGGTCACGATGGATACGGCGCCCCTGCGGATGGCGATGATCGATTATGGTCTGCGCATCCTCGGCCTGTCCTTCGTCATCTCGATCATCACCGCGTTTTTCCTGTTTCTGGCTGTGCGGGTGGTCCTTGTTCGCCCGATCAAGGGCGTGGTGGGCTACATGCAGCGCTATGCGCGTGCGCCCGAAGACGCGCGCGGGATCATTTCGCCCCAGTCAAAGGTGACCGAACTGCGCGAGGCCGAGGAAGCCCTGCAGATGTTGCAGACCGACCTGACCCAGGCCCTGAAACAGCGCGAGAGGCTTGCGCAACTTGGTGGTGCGGTGGCCAAGGTCAGCCACGATCTTCGCAACATCCTGACCTCGGCCCAGCTGTTTACCGACCGGCTCGAGGCCAGCGAAGACCCGTTGGTGCGTCGCATGGCGCCCAAGCTGGTCAACTCGATCACCCGCGCCGTTTCCTTGTGTGAAAGCACGCTGGCCTTCGGCCGCGCCGAAGAGCCGGCGCCGACGCTGACCATGGTGCGCCTGCGCAACGTGGCGGCGGATGTGGTCGGCAGCGAGGCGCTGGCCGTAGACGACGCGCGTATCGAGATTCGTAACGAAGTTCCCGAAGACATGGTCATTCGCGCTGACCCCGAACAGATGTTCCGGGTTCTGATGAACCTCGTACGCAACGCCCGACAGGCGCTGGTGGCGTCAGGGCAGCCGGGCCGGATCACCGTGTCCGCGCGCGAGGACGACGACGCCTGGCTCATAGACATCGAAGACACCGGTCCGGGACTGCCGCCCCGCGCGCAGGAGAATCTGTTCACGCCATTTCAGGGCGGCGTGCGCAAGGGCGGGTCGGGGCTGGGGCTGGCGATTTCGCAGGAATTGGTGCGCGGACATGGCGGCGAACTGGTGCTGAGCCGTACCGGACCCGATGGCACGGCCTTTGAAATAAGGCTTCCGCGCGGCGATGCGGGTTTTTGAAATATTTTTGAAGAATCGGGTTGCACGTCTCGGGCGGCGGGTCTAAATAGCGCCTCACCAACGCGGACCGATAGCTCAGCTGGATAGAGTACTTGACTACGAATCAAGGGGTCGGGGGTTCGAATCCTCCTCGGTCCGCCACTTGGTAAAATCCAGCCGGTGACTTCCAAGAGAAACTTTTCAAGTCGGCGACTGTCTTTCTCTCCCAAGACAATCTGGAAGGTGCCGACACTCCCGGCCGCAATGCACTTTAAATGCGCGGTGTGACCCTGCCGTGCGGCGGAAGCAATACAAAGAGTGATGGACTGGCATCGGATTTCTTTGCGGTATCCAAAACGCCGGTCGGTGCGGCCTTCTGGCAGACGGGAGGTGGCCCTTCCGGGTTCTGGAAGAACCGGCCTGCCCCGCGGCGTTGCATCTGGACTGGGGCAGGTGAATAGCCGTTTGATTTGACCCGTCACTTTGCAAGAGCTCACATCCTCGTGGGGGGCACTTCTGCTGCAAGTCGTTCGGGCTGAGCGGCGCAGACTCCGGTTCGCAGTACATGGAACTGGCGCCGAAGCGCCGCGAATTCGACGGGTAACGTGGCTGTAAACCGGCCGAAGATTTCCTTCCGGTGGCCTGCATGACGACGCGTACCGTTTAGCAGCGTTTACGAGATCTAATCAGGGCGAGCGGCAATTCGGGCGGCGACATCAAGATGTTTTTATGTTGAACTGGGCAACCAGTGCTGCTTGCCCCTCTTTCTGGGCGAAAGAAAAAAATTTTTGTGTTTGCGGGAGGAAAATGATGTTTGGAACAACACGAAATTTGATCGCAGCGACCGCCACGTGTGCGGTTGCGTTTGTCATCGGGGCAGATTCGGCCCGGGCCCAGCAAGGCGATTGGTCCTATCAGGCGACGATCTACCTGTTCATGCCGGAAACCAAGACCGGCCTCGACACGCCCGCAGGAGGCGTAGAGGGCACGTTGAGCTTCTCGGACGCGCTGAGCAACTTGGATCTGGCCTTCATGGGTACATTTTCCGCGACCAACGGGCGCTGGACCCTGTTGGCGGACTACAACTACACGGACCTGTCGTTCGGAACCGATACGCCCGGACCGATTTTCTCGGGTCTCGACACCTCGGCAACAACACAATTCCTCAGCGCCTATCTGGGCTATCGGGTCTACGAGGATCCGACCGTTCAACTGGATCTGGCGGGTGGTCTGCGCTGGTTCAGTACTGAAACTACCTTCACGCTTCGGCCCGGTTCCGCGCCGGGTGGTACAAGTTCGGTCGACAATAGTTGGACCGATGCGGTGATTGCAGCGCGGGCGCGTTTCGTCCTGTCCGAACGGTGGACCGGCACCGCCTTTTTCGATTATGGCGGCTTTCAGAGTGACAGCGAAACCTGGCAGGTGCTGCTGACGGCGGATTATGCTTTGAACGAAAGGTGGCTGATCCGGGGTGGCTATCGCTACATTTCATTTGATCACGTCCTGAACGGCAACGACTTCACGTTCAGCCAATCTGGGCCAGTGATCGGGGCGACTTACCGTTTCTGACGACTTTTCAGGGTCTTTAGGTGGTCATCTGGCCCCAAGGCAAGTTTCTCAGACTTGCGCTGCCTCACTGTGATACTCTGTGAGTCGAGCCTGCGGCAAAGACCGGTCGCACAAAACGGAAGTGGGGGACCAGATGTTTAGAGTGACCGCGATACTCGCCGGATTGATAGCCTTGCCAACCTCGGGTTTTGCGGATGCCGTTCCCAGCAAGGAGGCTGCCGAAGGCACTTTCGCCGAAGCACCGTTTTCGCCTTATGCAAATCGTACTTTTCCCGAACGTCCCTTGTGGGGCGATACACATCTGCACACGTCCTTGTCATTGGACGCCGGCGCTTTCGGCAATACGCTCGGTCCGGATGAGGCCTGGCGCTTTGCGAAGGGCGAGCAGGTAATCTCTTCGACAGGTCAGCCGGTGCGCCTTGCGCGGCCTCTCGACTGGATGGTTCTGACCGATCACACCGACTTGATGGGGTTTGCGCCTGACCTGCAGGCGGGCAAGCCGGGTGTGCTGGCTGATCCGAAGGGGTTGCAATGGTACCAGGGCTACAAGGCTGGCGGGGAAGAGGCCGCCAAGGCCGCCTTTGATATCATCACCAATTTTTCGCAAATGACCCTGCCCGAGGTGCTGCTGGAATCCTACAGCCCCGGCGCCGATGCATTTGCCTTTACATGGGAGCAGATCGTTCTGGCCGCCGAACGGCACAACGATCCGGGCAATTTCACCGCTTTCATTGGGTTCGAATGGACTTCGGTACCCAAGGGGTTCAACCTGCACCGCAACGTCATGCTGCGGGACGGGCCGATCCGAGCGCTGCAGGTGGTGCCACCGGTCACACAACCGCCCTACGGGGATACGGATCCCAAGGCGCTCTATGCTTGGTTGGAAGACTATCAGGCCCGGACCGGCGGACGGGCTTTGGCCTTTGCGCATAATGGCAATCTGTCCAACGGCTGGATGTTTCCGACCGAAGACACCTATCACGGTGGCAAGGTCGACGAAGAATACGTCAAGAACCGTGCCAAGTGGGAGCCGCACTACGAGGTGACGCAGATTAAGGGCGACGGAGAGGCGCATCCCTTTCTCAGCCCGGATGATGAATTCGCCGACTACGAGAATTGGGATGTGGGCAATCTGGATATTACGCAACTGAAAACCGACGACATGTTGGCCGGCGAATACGCGCGCGAGGCGCTGAAACGCGGATTGATGCTCGAAGAGAAATTCGGCGTAAACCCCTACAAGTTCGGAATGGGCGGCGCCACCGACAGCCATACTTCGTTGACCACAGCGGAGGAGGAAAACTATTTCGGAAAATCCGTCAGTGCGGAACCATCGCCGACCCGTGTGCTGCACCCCTTCGTCGAAAGCGAGTTGGGCGCGTTCGAAGGGCACACGCTGGTGGCCTCGGGCTACACGGCGGTCTGGGCGTCGGACAACACGCGCTCGGCCATTTTCGACGCGTTCAAGCGGCGCGAAACCTATGCCACGACCGGGCCTCGGATCGGGCTGCGGTTCTTTGGCGGATGGGATTTTGTTGAGGACGATTTGCTGACGCGTCTGGTGGCCGATGTAGGCTATACCAAGGGCGTACCCATGGGCAGTGATCTCCGCCCGCGCGAGGGTGAGGGTGCACCGACCTTCCTGATCGGGGCATTGCGCGATCCGATCGGCGCCAACCTGGACCGTGTCCAGGTGGTCAAGGGCTGGTTGGACGCCGAGGGTGAGATGCAGGAAAAGGTGTTCGACGTTGTTTGGTCAGGGGATCGAGAGCCGGACGCAAATGGCAAACTGCCCCCGGTCGGAAATACGGTCGATCTGGACACCGCAAGCTGGACCAACACGATCGGCGCGTCCGAGCTGGTGACCGTCTGGACCGATCCCGAATTCGATCCGGCAGCCCGGGCTTTCTACTATGTCCGGGTATTGGAAATCCCGACCCCACGCTGGGTTCTGTACGACAAGCTGCGCTTTGACCTTGAGCTTCCCGAGGAGGCGCAGCTAGTGCATCAGGAGCGCGCCTATTCGTCGCCGATCTGGTACACACCGGAGGGATGACCGGTTGTCGAAAGTGTTTCAGCCGGGCGGATGACAACGCCCGGTTTTTTTTGTCATGATGGGCGAGTGGGCTTTGCCCCGGTGTCGTGGCCACTTTTCTGCGAAAGCTTTTCGAGAGTACAGGTAATTTTATGCGTTTTCTGAAAGAACCACTGGCACATTTCCTGCTGATTGGAGTGGCAATCTTCGCGTGGTTCAACTGGATATCCCCACCGTCCGAGGAGCAGGCTCAGCAGCAAGCAATCGTTGTTGACGACAATGATGTATCGATGTTGGCAAGCCGGTTCAGCGCCAGTTGGAATCGTGCGCCCACCCCAGAAGAATTGCGGCGGCTGGTGGATGGCTTGGTACGCGAAGAAATATTGGTGCGCGAGGCTCGCGATCTTGGTCTGGACCGGGGCGATCCAGTCATTCGGGCGCGGCTTGCTCAGAAGATGGAATTCCTGACTCGCTCGATTGCGTCGTCTGTCGTGCCCGAAGATGCGGAACTTGCGGCGTATCTGCAAGACAATCCAGATAGATTCCGAACGCCCCCGAAATTCGCCTTTGAACAAGTCTTCTTGGGCGAGACCCCCGGCAGCGCCGATGTTGAGGCGGCTCAATCGGCTCTTGCGGTGGGCAATGACCCTATGCAGGTGGGTCTGCCCACGCTGTTGCCAAAGACGGTGCCGCTGTCGTCGGCGCGCGCAATCGATAGCACGTTTGGGCGCGGCTTTTCCGAGATCCTGGCGACGTTGCCCAGCGGAGCATGGGCCGGACCGGTGGTGTCGGGCTATGGCCAGCACTTGGTGAGGGTCAATGCAGTGGAGCCGGGCATACTGCCGCCGCTGGATGACGTTCGTGACATGGTGATCCAAGATTGGCGCAGACAAACCTCCGAGGAACTGGCCGAAGCACAATACCAGAGCCTGGCTGCAGGTTATGAGATCTCGCTGCCCGCGTGGGAGCCGCAAGAATGACGCGGATCCTCGCAGCGCTTTCGGCCTTTTGGTTGATGCTGGCGGCCGGGCAAAGCCAAGCCCATGCCTTGGATCCCGGTTTTCTCGATCTGCGGCAGTTGACGGAAAACACGTGGCAGGTTCTGTGGAGGCTGCCGGATGTGAACGGGCGGCCGATGGCAATCGAGGCGGTCTTGCCAAAGATTTGTACGCCGCAATCAGGACCCGCGCCGCAGAACGATGGGGCTGCGTGGGTTTCGGTCTGGGTGGCGCAATGCCAAGGACCAATCGCGGATCAACCGATCGCGATTGATGGGCTTGAGTTGCAACGCAACGACGTATTGCTGCGGATGCAGCCATTGGCTGCAGAAGCGGTAACGCTGCGTTTCACCCCAGACAATACCAAGCTGACGATCCCGGCCGATCCGTCAACCTGGGCGGTTTTCGCCAGCTATTTTCAATTGGGGTTCGAACACATTCTCGAAGGTTGGGATCACCTGTTGTTCGTGTTTGCCCTGATCGTTCTGGTGCGCGATCCTTGGCGGCTTGTCGGGGCGATTACGGCGTTTACGGTCGCACATTCAATCACATTGGCCTTGGCCACACTTGGCTTGCTGCAAGTGCCGGGTCCTCCGGTCGAAGCGGTGATCGCCCTGTCCATCGTGTTTCTTGCCCTTGAGATATTGCGGCACAAGGACGGGCAGTTGCGACTGTCCGAGCAATATCCGTGGATTGTCTGCTTCAGTTTCGGTTTGTTGCACGGTTTGGGGTTTGCCGGGGCCCTGTCCGAGATCGGTTTGCCTGCAGGTGACATTCCAGCCGCATTGCTAGCCTTCAATATCGGGGTCGAAGCCGGCCAATTGGCATTTGTCGCCGTCGTCGCGCTTGGCTTGGCGGTGCTGCGTGTTCTGGGTGCTTTCCAATCCCGTGGCGCACTCGACTGGGCGACGACGGTAACCGGATATGGAATTGGAACCGTTTCGATGTATTGGCTGATCGAGCGGGTCAGTGGTTTCTGACCCCGACCCGTCAAAACCGATAGAAACGTCGGGCCGTGCGCCCGAACACATCCGCCTGCATCTCAGCCGGAATCAGCGAACGGTGGCGAGACACCAGTTCCGCATAGTCCGAGGACAGGCTGTCTACAGGGAAGTTGGACCCGAACATGCAGCGGGCGGGGCCGAACTGGTTCAGGCACTCCTGAACGATCGGGCGGACGGAGTCTGCCGTCCAACCGTGGTCGAACATGCCCAGACCGGACAGTTTGCACGACACATGCGGCAGCGCGGACAGCGACCGAAGGGATCTGGACCAGGATTTGATCCCGCCCTCTGTTCTATCATGTGGCGAGCCGGCATGACACAGGGCAACCGACGTTTCGGGCGCGCGCTCCAGAACGCGGGCGGCTTGCTCCATCAGCTCGGGCAGCAGTTGCAGATCAAATGAAAGACCGCGCGCGCCCAGTTCCTGCAGGCCGGCCAGAAAACGTGGGTCGTCCAGCAGGGCATTGGTGCCGGATGCCATGTCCTCTTCGGGTGCGCGGCCGACGATCTGGCGCACGCCCCGCAACGAGGGCAGGGTTTGCAGCCTGTCCAGCCGGTGCCCCAGGTCCGGGGCAGTCAGATCGCAGAAAGCCACTTGGACCAACGGCCAGTCGGGTGTCTGATCGGCAACCGACTGCACCCAAGCGGCCTCGGCCCAAGGGTCCGCCGCGCCCACCTGAATGTGGACGGACGCAGAAAACCCCTGCGCCGCGGCGTCTGCGCGGAATTCGTCCAGAAGATAGTCTCGTTGGATCGCTGAGGGGTCACCGAAAAACCGCACAGCGCCGGTCTCCATCAGCCAAGGATAGTGCACCGCCTTCAGGTTCCACAAATGGTGATGTGCGTCGATCATCATGGCGTGGCAGTCCTTAGCGTGCGCGACAGGATGTCGACCCCTTGCTGGTTCCAGAAGTGCAGCAGGTCGATGAAAATCCAGTTTTCGGCCAGCTTGTCGCCCGCGCGCCGATAGATGTCGATGACCCGAAACTCACCCGGTTTGCCGGTTGCGGGCATGCCCATGAAGCCGCCTGTCGGAACGGCAGTGAAGTTGGGCCATCCGAAGAACCCGCCATAATGCCCCTCGGCCATGCGGCAGATGTGTCGCGTTTTGGACCGCTCGGCGAAACCGGCGCGGAACGGGCCCGAGTGCTGCTTGGCATAGCGCGGGATGGTGTAGGTGGCTCCGATCCCCTCGGGACCCCACCACAGCATGTCGTCATGCCAGGTGCGTGCCAGTTCCTCCTCCAGCGTCAGGCCGCTGTTCCACTGGCCCAGGTCCGAAATCATCGCGTTGATCAGCGCCAGTGTCTTTTGGCCTTCGGCTGCGGGCTGGTCGTCGATCAAAAGCCCGTCATGGGTTCTGGGGCCGGGCTGCACGAGGTGTGCCGCGGTTTGTGGAGGAAAGGGGTTCAGCCCGGCCTGCACCATGAGGTGGGGAATGTCGAAATACATGGCCGTTTCGGTGATTTTTCCATCTGCGACCCTGTAAAAGGCGCAGTACCGCACAAAGGCCAGCTTGCCGGTGGGCGGAATGCCCAGCCACGGCGCGTCGAACAGGCTCATCAGATGCCCCATCGACACGACCCAGACATCATCGGATTGGGTCAGCGAGTTTCGGCCGGCAAAGAAGATGTCCATCCGGTTCTGCATGCGCTTCAGGCCGTGCTTGATCGGTTGCCAGAACGTCTCGGCCACGGCCTTTGCGCCGACGATTTCATGGAAGGGGTGAAAGCCGCGCCACAGCAGATCGGGTGCGCAGAATTGTTCGATGACCTGGCCGACGCCGGCGGCATCCGTGTCATCCAGCGCGTCGTGGAATGCCAAAATCAGTTTTTTCTGGTCCTGAAAACTCACGGTTTTTCCGTTTCCTGGCAGAGGGTTGCGATTTAGGTCAGGAGTGTGTGAATCACCTGCTTCGGACAGTTTTGCATACGTTTGCAAAATTGTCTTGCCAGAATTGATGTGGCTGGATTACTCTTTTGCAAACGTATGCAAAACGATTCCTTCCCGGGAGGCACCATGGCGGAAATTCAACTGCGCAACGTCGGCAAGCGCTGGGGGTCGTTCGTGGGGGTCCACAATTTCGACCTGACCATCGCCGACCGCGAATTCCTTGTGCTGTTGGGGCCGTCCGGATGCGGCAAGACCACCACGATGCGCATGATCGCGGGGCTCGAGGACGTGACCGAGGGCGAGATCCTGATCGACGGCAAGGTGGTCAACGATCTGGAACCCAAGGACCGCGACGTGGCGATGGTGTTCCAGAGCTATGCCCTGTACCCCAACATGAACGTCTATGAAAACATCCGCTTTCCGCTGAAGGTTCGCGGCATCGACCCCGCGACCCATGACGAGAAAGTGCGCCGCGCCAGCGCGATGGTCGAATTGGACGACTTTCTGCATCGCAAACCGGCCGAGCTGTCGGGCGGTCAGCGCCAGCGGGTCGCTCTGGCCCGCGCGATCGTGCGCGAACCGAACGTGTTCCTGATGGATGAGCCGCTGTCGAACCTAGATGCCAAGCTGCGGGTATCGACGCGGGCGCAGATCAAGAACCTCAGCCACGAACTGGCCGTTACCACGATCTACGTCACCCACGATCAGATCGAGGCGATGACCCTGGCCGACCGTGTCGTGGTGATGAAGAAGGGCATCGTGCAACAGGTCGGCAGCCCGACCGACATTTATGACCGCCCCGCCAACACCTTCGTGGCCAGCTTCATCGGCTCACCCGCCATGAACCTGATCGAGGGCCGCGTCGAAGATGGCGTGTTCCGCGCGCAGCACGTGGACATCCCCGGAATAGATGCCCCCGACGGGCCGCTGACGCTGGGGTTCCGGGCCGAGGACGCCGCTCTTGCTTCAGAGCAGGGTCAGATCACGGCCCCGATCTATACGCTCGAGCTTTTGGGCGACGCCACGATGATCTCGGTCCGGGTCGGCGGCGCGCTGGTCTCGGTCAAGGCCGACAAGTCTTTCCGCGCCGAGATCGGCGATTCCGTCTCGTTCTCGGTGCCAAGCGAAATCTGTCATCTCTTCGAAGCTGGAAGCGGTGCGCGGATCGGGGATTGACCCCGCAACAGCCCGCAAGGGCAAACCACCGGTCCGGACGTCGACGACGGACCGATCCTGACAGGGAGAAACGCATGAAACTCAAGACACTCATACTGGCCGGCGCGATGTCGGTGGCCTCGGGCGCCGCTTGGGCCGCCTGTTCGTTCGAAAACACCGTTCCGCTTAAATCGCTTTCGGCCGGGTTCGAGGCCTGGAAGGCCGCCACCGACGCCATGGCCGAATGCGGCAATTTCAGCGCCTCGCTGGATCAGGAATTCCGCGAGAAGCAACCCGAAGCCTTTGCGGCCAACCCGGCGCTGTACCAGATCGGCGGCGTGTCGAACGCCACGCTGGTGCCGCTGCTGAACGCGGGCACCATTCGTCCGCTGGATGATCTGGTCGCCAAATACGGCCAGGACCTGCTGCCGAACCAGCTGATCAAGGTGGACGGCCAGACCATGGCCATCGCCATGATGGTGAACGCACAGCACCTGATGTACCGCAGCGACATTCTGGCCGATCTGGGCATTGCCGAGCCCAAGACCTATGCCGACGTGCTGGCCGCGGCGGAAAAGATCAAGGAAGCCGGCGTGGTCGAGTATCCGCTGGGCGGCACGTTCAAGACCGGCTGGAACCTGGGTCAGGAATTCGTGAACATGTATCTGGGCGAGGGCGGCGAGTTCTTTGCCGAAGGCAACATGCCCGCGATCAACAACGAACAGGGGGTTCGCGCGCTGGAAACGCTCAAGGCGATGACGGCATATATGGACCCGGAATACTTGGTCTCGGATTCGACATACGTTCAGCAGCAGTTCCAGCAGGGCAAGATCGCCATGGCCAACCTGTGGGCCAGCCGCGCGGCCGCAATGAACGACGAGGCCGAAAGCCAAGTGGTCGGCAAGGTGACGATGGCGGCGGCTCCGTTGGGGTCGGCGGCTCCGGCGACCACGATCTGGTGGGACGGCATGGTTCTGGCCAAGAACATGAGCGACGAGGAAGCCGACGCCGCCTTCCGCGTGATGATGGAAGGCATCGACGCGGAAATGGTGCAGGCCAACAATGACGTCGCAGTCTGGCTGAACCCGGCCTACACGCCCGGTGAACTGGCCGCGGGTGCTGCCGCCTCGGCCGAAGCAGGCGCCAAGCCCTACCCGGCGTCGGGGCCGATGGGCATCATGCACACCGCGCTGGGCAATGGACTGGCCGACTATCTGACCGGTGCCAAGGACGCCCAGACCACCCTGGCCGACATCGAAGCCGACTATCTGACCGCCGCAAAAGAAGCAGGTCTGGTCGGCAACTGATCCGCACGCGGGAGGGGGCCGACCTCCTCCCGCATCTTCCACCACCGAGAACCATGAGAAAGGCAGAGCCATGAATTTCCGGACATTTGCCGCCTTTGTCGGCCCCTCTGTCTTTATGATGCTTCTCTTCATCGCGTTCCCGCTGGTCAGCGTGTTCAAGCAGAGTTTCTATGTCACCCAGCCCATCTACGAGACGGTCGAGGTCGAGACCTGCACGCCCGGCTTCCTGACGCAGACCTGCGTGACCGAAGAAAAGTCTATTCCGAAACTTGATGAACACGGCGAGATCATCACGCAGACCCAGTTTGTCGGGCTGGAAAGCTATCGCAACGTGCTGGAGCCCGAACGGGCCTGGCGCGCGATCAGCGAAGGCAACTGGAGCGTGCTGTCCACCATCAATTTCTGGAAGGCGCTGCGCTTTACGCTGACCTTCACGTTGATCACCCTGCCGCTTGTGATCGGGTTCGGTTTGGCCATCGCCATCGTCATCAACAACGCCGCGCAGGCGATCCGGGGGCCGGTGATCTTCGTGTCGCTCCTGCCCTTTATCATCACGCCGGTCATCGGTGCCTTGTCGATCAACTGGCTGTTTCGCGGTGACGGCATCCTGACGGCCATGCTGGAATGGTGGCTGAACCGCGACATCGCCCTGTTCGCGCAGGCCTGGACGATCGAGTTGCTGATGATGCTGTACCGCGTCTGGCATGTCGCGCCCTTTGCCGCGATCGTGTTCTATGCCGGTCTTCAGACCGTGAACCAGGACAGCCTTGAAAGCGCAGTTATCGACGGCGCAAGCCGCTGGCAGCGCCTGAAATACATCGTCATTCCGCACCTGATGCCGCTGATCATCTTCGTGTCGATGATTCATCTGATGGACGCATACCGGGTGTTCGAAGAAATCGTCGGCTTCTCGAGCCAAGGCTACGTCATCTCGCTGCAATGGCTGACCTATGACTTCCTCGTGCCGGATCAGGCGGGCAACCGTTCGATCAGCCGGGCCTCGGCCAGCGCCATGCTGACCATGGTCGGAATCGTCATCCTTCTCATCGCACCGCTGCGCCGGACATGGCGCGACCATAAGGGAGGCCACTGACATGTCCTCAAGCGCGCTTCGCCAACCGCTCGGTCTGCGGCTGACATCGAATTTCTTCCTGGCCTTCTGGTGCCTGGTGGCGGCCTTCCCGATCTTCTGGATCACGGTGATGAGCTTCAAGTCGCCGGTGGACGCATTCGACGGCAATGCGCTGAACGTGATCTTCGGTCCGGCTACGCTCGAGACCGGAAAGGGGATCTCGATCCTCGATATCCTGATGGGCATCGCAGTGCTGTGGGCCACCGCGCGCCTGGCCACCAAGACCCTGCCCGAAATGGTGAAGTCCTACACGCGGCCAGGGCAGGCCTGGTTCGGCTGGATCATCGGCGGGCTGGTTCTGGTGCTGGGTTTTCTGCTGGTGTTCTTCATTGTTCTGCCGGCCATTCTGAACGTGCTGAACCCACTGTTCGGCCCGCTGGGGCGCGACGTGTTGGGTCTGACGACAGAGCACTACAAGACCGTTTGGATCGACCGCGGCTTTTCCAACAACTTCAAGAACTCGCTGATCGTTACCGCGGGCGTCGTGACCGTGTCGCTGACAGTGGGCACGCTGGCGGGCTATGGGCTGGCGCGGTCCGGCTCGACGCTTGCGTTCTGGATCCTGATCGTCGCGTTGGTGTTCCGCGCGCTGCCGCACTCGGTTCTGGTGGCGGGCTATTTGCCGGTCTTCATCAACTCGGCCGAATGGCTGCGCCCGATCCTGGGGGAAAACGCGCCCACGCTATATGGCAAGCCCTTTGCCGTGATCGCGGTTCTGGTGGCGATCAACCAGCCCTTTACCATCTGGATGCTGCGGTCGTTCTTCCAGAACATCCCGGCCGAGCTGGACGAAGCCGCGCGCGTGGATGGCTGCAACCATTTCCAGGCCTTCCGTCGGGTGATCATGCCTGTGATGTGGCCGGGCGTCATCACTACCGGGCTGTTCAGCTTCCTGCTGGCCTACAACGACTTTCTGGTGACCTCGCTGCTGCTGGACGCGCAGAACCAGACCATGGTTCCCGCCATCGCCGGCATGTTCAACCGCGAAACCACCACCACCGACCAGGTCGTCGCCGTGGCCGCCGCCGTGTCGATCACCGCGCCGCTCTTCTTCCTGGTCATGATCTTCCAGCGCCAGATCGTCAGCGGACTGACCGCCGGCGCGGTCAAGGGCTGATGAGCCGCCGGTTCCGCCATAACGCCCTGACGCGCCACCCGGCGCTAAACAGGTTGCCAAGGGATTTTCCCGGGTTTGGGGGCATGCTCCCCCGATCCCCAATCCCTGACAATCTGACAAGGACAAGACGATGAAAGGTTCCCGACCTGAACAAGCGGTTCTGACCCGCGACACCGACCTGACCAAGACCGAAGACACGCGCCGCGTGATCGAAGCCATGGTCGACGGCCTGAATGACCACCGCATTAACGACATTGGCGAGTTCTTCGCTGAAGGGTTCCGCTGGATGGGCAACCAAGGCTGCGGCACGAAGAACGGTCTGCAAGAGTTTCAGGACAACTGGCAGCGCCCCTTCCAGGCCGCGTTTTCCGACAAGGTCTGCATCGACGAGGCGCGGCTCTACATGGGCGAATGGGCCGCGGCCTTTGGCCGGCAGGAGGCGACCCATTCGGGTGAATTTCTGGGCATTCCGCCCACCGGCAAGCGGGTCGAGATCCGCTACATGGATTTCTGGAAAGTGGTCGACGGCAAGATCGTCGACAATTGGGTGAACGTCGACTTCGCCCATGTCGCCGCGCAGCTGGGCGTCGACCTCTTCCAGGGCCACGGCTGGGAAGCATATGACCGGGGCGAGAAAATTCCGCCCCGTCCCGACAACTGAGGATCAAGACAATGGCAATCGAGTATCTCAAACGCGGCAAGTCCGACGCAGACCGGGCCGAGGATGACGCCAAGACCCGCGCCGTGGTCGAGGCAACCCTGAAGGATATCGAAACCCGTGGCGACGCCGCCGTACGCGAGCTGAGCGAGAAGTTCGACAACTATTCGCCCGCCTCGTTCCGCCTGTCGCAACAGGAGATCGACGACCTGATCGCTCAGCTGTCAGACCGTGAGCTGGCCGACATCAAGTTCGCGCAGGAGCAGGTGATGAACTTTGCCCGCGCGCAACGCGCCTCGATGACCGATATCGAGGTCGAGACCCTGCCGGGCGTGATCCTGGGCCACAAGAACATCCCCGTGCAGTCGGTCGGGTGCTATGTGCCCGGCGGCAAGTTCCCGATGGTGGCTTCGGCTCATATGTCAGTGGCCACGGCCAGCGTTGCGGGGGTGCCGCGCGTCATCGCCTGCACCCCTCCGTTCCAGGGCAAGCCGAATCCGGCGGTGATCGCCGCCATGCATCTGGGCGGCGCGCACGAGATCTATGTCATGGGCGGTATTCAGGCGATCGGCGCGATGGCGCTGGGTACCGAAACGATCGACCCGGTGCACATGCTGGTCGGCCCCGGCAACGCCTTCGTGGCCGAGGCCAAGCGCCAGCTGTTCGGCCGCGTCGGCATCGACCTGTTCGCCGGCCCGACCGAGACCATGGTGATCGCCGATGAAACCGTCGATGCCGAGATCTGCGCCACTGACCTGCTGGGGCAGGCCGAACACGGCTACAACTCGCCCGCGGTTCTGGTCACCAACTCGCGCAAGCTGGCCGAGGAGACGCTGTCCGAGATCGACCGCCTGCTGGGCATCCTGCCGACGGCTGACACCGCGCGGGTCAGCTGGCAGGATTATGGCGAGGTGATCCTGTGCGACAGCTATGACGAGATGCTGCAGGTCGCCGACGAGATCGCCTCGGAGCATGTTCAGGTGATGACCGATCGCGATGACTGGTTCCTGGACAACATGACCTGCTATGGCGCGCTGTTCCTGGGGCCGCGTACCAACGTGTCGAACGGTGACAAGGTGATCGGCACCAACCACACTCTGCCGACCAAGAAGGCCGGGCGTTATACCGGCGGCTTGTGGGTTGGCAAATTCCTGAAGACCCACAGCTATCAGAAAATCCTGACCGACGAGGCGGCAACCCTGATCGGCGAGTACGGCTCGCGTCTGTGTCTGCTGGAAGGGTTCGTGGGCCATGCCGAACAATGTAACGTACGGGTGCGCCGCTATGGCGGCATCAACGTGCCGTATGGCGCACCGGCCCCATACCGGGATGCCGCCGAATGAGTGACAAGCATACGCAGCACAAGGCGCTGATCGCGCCGCTTCGGGCGGCGATGTATGATTTCGACGAAGCCGGCGTGCGGGACGCGCTGGCGCAGGTGACCGCGCCTGACGCTCTGTTCCGCCTGTGCCATCCTTTCGGTGACAGCACCGGCTGCGAGGCGTTCTACGATCTGGCCTTCAAGGGCCTGCTGGATGCCTGGCCGGACCTCGAACGGCGCGACTATATCGTGATGGCCGGACCGGACGAGTTCGGCGCCGACTGGGTCGGCTGCGGCGGCTACTATACCGGAACCTTCACCGGTCCGTGGCTGGACATCCCGCCCACCGGCCATCAGGTGACCATGCGGTTTCACGAGTTCTACCGGTTCGAGAACGGCCGGATCGTCGAAATGCAGGCCCTGTGGGACATCCCCGAGGTAATGATGCAGGCCCGCGCATGGCCGATGGCGCCCAGCCTGGGACGCGAATGGCATGTGCCCGGCCCGGCCACGCAGGACGGTCTGGTGCCGGGGCCCTACGACACCGACAAGGGCCGCGCCACCTGCCAGCACATCATCGACATGCTGGAACATCTGAAAAAGCACCCCTCGCAGGGCGGGCCCGAGGTGATGGAGATGGAGCGGTTCTGGCATCCGCGCATGAACTGGTACGGGCCTTCGGGCATCGGCACCGGGCGCGGCTATGCCGGGTTCCGTAATTGGCACCAGATCCCGTTCCTGAACGGAATGCCGGATCGCGGGCAATATGTCGACGACATCACCTATCATTTCTTCGGCGATGGCGACTATGCGGCAGTGACGGGCTGGCCCAACATGATCCAGACCGTCACCCATGACGGGTGGATGGGCATCGCGCCTTCGGGCAAGCGGATCACCATGCGCAGCCTCGATTTCTGGCGGCTGGAGAACGGACGGATCCGCGAAAACTGGGTTCTGGTCGATCTTCTGGACGCCTATGCGCAGCTTGGCGTTGACGTCTTTGCCCGCCTGCGGGAATTCAACAAGGCCCGGAACGTGGGGCGCATTGAAATCCCGGATGGAATGAGCTGATGACCCAACTGCCCCGCACCCCTTCGTTCTCGCTGAGCGGCAAGACCGCGTTGGTCACCGGCGCATCTTCGGGCATCGGATTGGGGTGCGCTGTCGCCCTGGCCGAGGCCGAGGCGCATGTGGTCTGCGCCGCGCGCGGGGCCGAGCGGCTGAACGAAGCGGTTTCCGCTCTGCAGGCTCAGGGCTGGTCGGCCGAGGGGCGGGTGCTGGATCAGAGCGACCTGACCGCGTTGCAGGCGCTGTTCGCCGCGCAAGCCTTTGACGTGGTGGTGAACTCGGCCGGGACCGCGCGGCACGGGCCAGCCGTCGAAACCACGCCCGAGGATTTCGACGCGGTCACGAGTGTCAATCTGCGCTCGGCCTATTTCCTTTCGGCCTATGCCGCAAAGGCGCTGATGGCGGCCGGGCGGCCTGGTTCGATCATCCATATCTCCAGTCAGATGGGCCATGTCGGCGGCATCGACCGGGCGCTGTATTGCGCGACCAAGCACGGGCTGGAAGGCATGGTCAAGGCGATGGCGATCGAATGGGGCAAGCAGGGCGTCCGCATCAACACGGTCTGCCCGACCTTCATCCGAACCCCGCTGACGCAATCGACCTTCGACAACCCCGAACGCGCGGCCTGGATCATGGACAAGATCAAGCTGAACCGCGTAGGCGAGGTCGAGGACATCATGGGCGCGGTTCTCTATCTTGCGTCCGACGCCTCGGGGCTGGTCACCGGCACGTCGATGCTGATCGACGGCGGATGGACGGCAGACTGATGGCTGACAAGGTCACATCGCTTCAGGTCGCGCAACTGGCCGGCGTCAGCCAGTCGGCGGTCAGCCGGGTGTTCACGCCCGGCGCTTCGGTCAGCAAGAAGACCGAGGAGAAGGTGCGCAAGGCGGCGGCCGAACTGGGCTATCGTCCCAACGTGCTGGCCCGGGCGATGGTGTCGGGCAAAAGCCGGATCATCGGCCTGGTGGTCGGCTACCTTGACAACTACTTCTATCCCGAGGCGTTGGAGAAACTGTCGAACCGCCTGCAAGAGCATGGCTATCACGTGCTGATCTTCATGGCCTCGCGCTCGGCCGGAAACATCGACGACGTGATGGAAGAGATCCTCGATTATCAGGTGGACGGGGTCATTCTGGCCTCGGTGCCGATGTCGTCGGATATCGCCACCCGCTGCCAGCAGGCGGGCGTTCCGGTGGTGCTGTTCAACCGCAGCCAGGATATCGAGGGCATCACCACCGTGACCTCGGACAACTATGCCGGCGGCCGCAAGGTGGCCGAGTTTCTACTGGCGGGCGGGCACCAGCGCATCGCCTACATCGCGGGCTGGCAGGGTGCTTCGACCCAGCGCGACCGCGAGGCGGGATTCCGCGCCGCGCTGGCCGCCGCCGGCCAAAGCCTGTTTGCCCATGACACTGGCGATTTCCACACCGAAAACGCCCGGCAAGCCGCCCGCCGCATGTTCGACGTGGCGCCCGAGGCGCGCCCGGATGCCGTGTTCGTGGCCAATGACCACATGGCGCTGGCGGTGATGGACGTAATCCGGTTCGAACTGGGCCTGCGCATCCCCGAGGATGTCTCGGTCATCGGCTACGACGATGTGCCGCCCGCTGGCTGGCCGGCCTACAACCTGACCACGATCCGTCAGCGCGCCAACCTGATGGTGGCCGAAACGGTGACCGCTTTGCTTGATCACATTGAAAACCCAAAGGACGCCGCCCCCCGCAAGGTTGCCATCGACGGACCTCTCGTCGTGCGGACCTCGGCGCGGCTGCCCAAGGGGTGGACCCCCAAAAGGACTGACTCATGAAAGGCTTCGATCCCAAGTTCAAGGATTTCCCTGACTATATCATCGGCATCACCAAGGAGATCTGGGAAGACCGCGGCATCGCCACGCTGCACGACTATTACAGCCCCGACATCGTGGTGCGGTCGCCCGCCTCAGTGGTGCTGGGCAACCAGAACGTCATCGGCGCCACGATGGCGACCCTGGCCGAGTTTCCAGACCGGCAGCTGCTGGGCGAGGACGTTATCTGGTCGGGCACGCCCGAGGACGGCATGCTGAGCTCGCACCGGATCATCTCGACCGCCACGCATCTGGGCGACGGGGTCTATGGCAAGGCCACGGGGACCAAGCTGCGCTATCGGATTATGGCCGACTGCCACGCGATCGACAACCAGATCAACGATGAATGGCTGATCCGCGATCAGGGCGCGATCGTGCGCCAGATGGGTTGGGACCCCAAGGAATACGCTGCCGACCTCATCGCGCGCGAAGGCGGGCCGCAGAACTGCGTCAAACCCCTGTCGCCCGACACCGACCAGCCAGGCCCTTACACGGGCAGTGGCAACGACAACGAGTGGGGCCAGCGCTATGCCGACATCCTGACCCGGATCATGGGCGCCGACATGGGCGTTGTCGGGGCCGAATACGACCGCGCGGTGCAGTCCGAATATGTCGGCGGCCTGACGGGGCACGGCTGGGATGCGGTGGACCGGTTCTGGATGGGGCTGCGCGCCAGTTTCCCCAATGCGGAGTTCCGCATCGAGCACCAGATCGGCCGCAACGATCCCAACATGCCGCCTCGCGCCGCGATCCGCTGGAGCCTGTGGGGCAAGCATGACGGCTGGGGAGTTTTCGGCGCGCCGACCGGGGCGCAGGTCTATGTGCTGGGCATCAGCCATGCCGAGTTCGGCGCGTTGATTTCCGGCCAGCCCAAGCTGCGCCGCGAATACACGCTGTTCGATGAAACCGCCGTGTGGAAGCAGATCCTGCTGCAGACGGGCGAGCCCTGATGCTCAGACCGTGGCCATACCGGCTGAACCACAGCCAGGCTGCGCGGCGGTTCCATGCCCATCGCGCCTCGCTGCGGGCGCGGCGTCTGAACCTGCGACCACCGGGTTGAACGGGGTCTCTTCCCATCGTTCAACCCAATCACAGGAGCCCAAAAATGACCCAGCTTGAAACCCGCATCGTCCGCTATGGCGAACTAAAGCCCTGCAAAACCGCCTTCATCGACGCCCACACGCCCGGCTCGGATCAGAAGGAAAATTTCACCATCATCGGCGGCGGCGTCTCGGAAAGCCCCGATCAGCATGTCCACATCCGCGACACGCCCGGCTTCAACATCGGCGCCGCGGGCCAGCCGCCCAAATGCCGCAACTCGCTGCACAGCCATACCACCGCCGAGGTGTTCTTTGTCCTCAAGGGGCGGTGGCGCTTCTTCTGGGGCCGCTGGGGTGACGCCGGCGAAGTCGTGCTGGAGGAAGGCGACATCTTCAACATTCCCACCGGTATCTTCCGCGGCTTTGAAAATATCGGCACAGATTACGGGATGATCATGGCCATCCTGGGGGGCGATGATGCCGGCGGCGGGGTGACCTGGGCGCCGCAGGTCATTCAGGATGCCTCGGCCCATGGTCTGGTGCTGGGCGAAAACGGGGTGCTGTACGACACCAAGAAGGGCGAAAACCTGCCCGACGGTGTCGAACCCATGCCTTTGTTGACCGAGGAGCAACTCAAGGCCTTCCCCGAGGTTCCGGTGCAGAGCGTGGTGCGCGACTATGTGGCCCGCTACTGGGACCTGATGGCGCTGGCCGCCAAGGCACCGGCCAGGGTGATCGGCCCCGATGCCTTACTGAAGGACCGCCCCGGTTTCGAGGTCGAATTCCTGACCCGTGGTTCGTTGGGGGCAGGGAAGGTCACGCCCGAGAAGCACACCGTGCTGATGCCCGTGCGCGGCCACTGGCTGCTGTGCACCGACCAGGCCGAGGCGATCCTGAACCCCGGCGACACCTGCCTGCTGAACCCAGGCGAGGCCTATACGCTCGAGCCTTCGATGACCGGCGAGGCCAGCCTGTATCGCATCGTGGCCACCGATGATCCGGCCGGCGCAACCTGGACCGGCCAGTAACGAAAGGAGAGCCCGCATGACACGGATACTGACAACCCATGTGGGCTCGTTGCCCCGCACGCAGGAGGTGGTGGATTTCATCTTCGCCCGCGAACGGGGCGAACCCTATGATGCCGCCGCCTTCGATGCCTGCATGACCCGGGCCGTTTCCGAAACGGTGCGCAAGCAGGTCGAGGCGGGGGTAGATATCGTCAGCGACGGCGAGACCTCCAAGATCTCGTACGCGACCTATGTCAAGGATCGCTACACCGGCTTTTCCGGGGACAGCCCGCGTAACGCGCCCGCCGACCTGAAGATGTTCCCCAGCTTTCTGCAACGGCTGGCGGATGAGGGCGGCACCCCGCAATACGCCCGTCCGCAATGCACGGGCGAGGTGCGGTCCAAGGGGCAGGATGAGCTGAACAAGGACATCGCCAACCTGAAATCGGCCATGGCGCAGCACGGGGTCGAGCGTGGGTTCATGAACGCAGCCTCGCCGGGCGTGATCTCGCTGTTCCTGCAGAACGCGCATTACCCCGCGCGCGAGGCATATCTGGCCGCGCTGGCCGATGCGATGAAGGACGAATACGAAACCATCGTGGCCGCCGGGCTAGATCTGCAGCTCGATTGCCCCGACCTGGCCCTGTCGCGCCACATGCTGTTCACCGACCTGTCGGATGATGAGTTCGTCAAGGTCGCCAACCTGCATGTCGAAGCGCTAAACCACGCCCTGCAGAACGTACCACAGGACCGCGTGCGCGTGCATATCTGCTGGGGCAACTACGAAGGCCCGCATTGCTGCGACATCGCCATGGACAAGGTGTTCTCGACGCTGATGGCGACCAGGTCACGCTATGTCCTGTTCGAAACCTCGAACCCGCGCCACGCCCATGAATGGACCGTGTTCCGTGACCGCAGGGCCGAGATCCCCGACGACAAGATCCTGGTGCCGGGGGTCGTGGACACCACCACCAATTTTGTCGAACACCCCGAACTGGTCGCGCAGCGGATCCGCCGCTTCACCGAGATCGTGGGCGCCGACCGCGTGATCGCCGGCAGCGATTGCGGGTTCGGCACCTTCGCCGGGTTCGGGGCCGTCGATCCGCAGATCGCCTATGCCAAACTGGCCGCCCTGGCCGAGGGGGCGGCGCTGGTCAAATGACCCCGCTGGTTTTGCTGCCCGGCATGATGTGCGACGCGCGCCTGTTCGCCCCACAGATCGCGGCGCTGTCGGGCACAACCCCGCTGATCAGCGTGCCGCTGACGGACCATGACAGTGTTGAGGCGCTGGCCGCCGATGTGCTGGCCTGCGCCCCCGGCCGGTTTGCGCTGGCCGGCCTGTCCATGGGCGGCATCGTCGCGATGGAGGTCCTGCGTCAGGCGCCGGACCGGGTCGCGCGGTTGGCGCTGCTCGACACCAACCCGCTGGCCGAACGGCCCGAAGTCAAGGCCCGTCGCATCCCCCAGATGGCGGCGGTCGAACGGGGCGAGCTGTGGCGCGTGATGCGCGACGAGATGAAGCCGAACTATTTGGCCGATGGCCCGCGTCAGGGCGCGATTCTCGATCTGTGCATGGCAATGGCCATGGATCTTGGCCCGGGCGTCTTTCTGCGCCAGTCCCGCGCCCTGATGGATCGCCCGGATCAGACCGAGACGCTGCGGTCTTTCGCAGGACCCTCGCTGGTTCTGTGCGGGCGGCAGGACGGGTTATGCCCGGTCGAGCGGCACGAGCTGATGCACGGTCTGCTGCCCAACGGCACGCTGTCGGTGATCGAGGGCGCGGGGCATCTGCCGACGCTCGAGCAACCCGACGAAACAACGGCGGCCCTGCGCCGCTGGCTGGAGGAATGATGACACCGTCCCTTTTGACCCTGCTGCGCCAGGTCGACACCCCCACCGTCTGCAACGCGATCGAGTTCGCACAGGGCAAGCGCGGCTTTGACGGGTTCACGCGCGGCACCATGGTGTGTTCGGCCCCGACCGAGCCGCCGGTCGTGGGCTTTGCCCGCACCGCAAAAATCGCCGCGGTGCATCCGCCGACCGAGGCGCCCGAGGTCATCCGCCAGCGCCGGATGGCCTATTATGAGTACATGGCAGCGGCCCCGTCGCCTGCGGTCGCGGTGATCGAAGACCTCGACTTTCCCGATTGCATCGGCGCCTATTGGGGCGAGATCAACACCACGGTCCACAAAGGGTTCGGCCTGTCAGGAGCGTTGACCAACGGCGTTATGCGCGATCTGGGTGACTTGCCGGCGGGCTTTCCAGTGATTGCGGGATCGATTGGCCCCAGCCATGGCTTTGTCCACGTCCGCGAGATCGACACGCCGGTTTCCATTTTCGGCCTGACGGTCCGGCCCGGCGACTTGGTGCATGCGGATCGTCACGGCGCGGTGGTCGTGCCCGCCGAAGTCATCGACCGGCTGGAGGACGCCGTCGGGCGCTTGATTCAAACCGAACGCATCATTCTGGATGCAGCCTGCCAACCGGGCTTCGATTTCGAAGCCTTTCAGCAGGCGTGGGCCGCGTTCGAAAAGTCGCGGGTCTGAAACCAACCGCCCGCGGCGGACCATGGCCCGCCGGGTTCTGCCGATATTCTGACGGTTTGCCGGAAGACGACGCGCGTCGGGCGGTGTAGATCGGGAAAGGTTGGACTTTTCCACCGCATTCCCTCAGGGTCCGGTCGGAAACACCGCGGGCGCCGTTGACGGCGGCTTACACCGCATTTCACACCGGACCGGCGCAGCAGAGAGCATCAGATGCGATACGACACCAAGCCCTATGACCAGATCCAGGTCGGAGAGACCGCCGAACTCGAACGCGTGTGCAGCGATGACGATCTGTTGGCTTTTGCCGCGGCCTGCGGCGATCACGGCGCGTTGCATTCCGCCTTGCCCGAAAGCGGCAAGCTGGTTGCGTCTCCGGCCTTTGTCGGCGGGCTGGTTTCGGCGGTCGTGGGCAATCTTTTGCCCGGCTTGGGTGCGGTTCAGAAATCCTGCACCTTCGACCTGGCGACGCCCGCCGCCGCAGGAGACGCGTTGCTGGCCCGAGCGACCGTGGCCGAAAAGCGCCCGAACCGCGAGGTGCTGCTGGAGGTCGCCGTGACTCGTCCGAGCGATGGCGCCTTGATCCTGTCAGGCCAGGTCGTGGCGGTCGCGCCGGACCGCCCCGTGCCGGTCGACGGGATCGAAACGCCAAGAGTTGTCGTTCTGCGTCACCGTCACTTCGATGCGTTGGTGCAGAAATCCCGGCCGCTCGACCCCATTCCGACGGCGGTTGCCGCCCCCGAGGACGCCAATTCGTTGGGCGGGGCCATGCTGGCGGCGCGCGAAACGATCATCCATCCCATTCTGGTCGGCGACCCGGCCAAGATCCGTGCGGCCGCGCAAGAGCTTGGCGTCACGCTGAACGGCGTCGAGATCGTCGAGGCCGCCTCGCATGCCCATGCGGCCAGCCTGGCTGTTGACCTGGTGGCGGATGGCCGCGCCCGGGCGCTGATGAAAGGTCATCTTCATACCGACGATCTGTTGAGGGCGGCCCTTCGGCGCGAGCGCGGCCTGCGGGCTGGAAGGCGCTTCACGCATGTCTTCGTCATGGATGTGCCCGGCCAGCCGCACCCGATCCTGATCACCGATGCGGCGATCAACATCGCGCCGGATCTGGAGACCAAAGTGGACATCACCCAGAACGCAATCGACCTTGCCAGGTCGCTGGGCTTCGCGACGCCCAAGGTGGCCGTGCTTTCGGCGGTCGAGACGGTGAATCCTGCGATTCCGTCCTCGGTCGACGCGGCGCTGCTGTCGAAGATGGCGGACCGCGGGCAGATCACGGGTGGTCTGGTCGAGGGGCCGTTGGCCATGGACAACGCCGTCAGCCTGGACGCGGCCCGCACCAAGGGCATCATGTCGCCGGTGGCCGGGCAGGCCGAGATCCTGGTCGTGCCCAATCTAGATGCGGGGAACATGCTGGCCAAGCAACTGGCCTATGTCGCCAACGGAAAGGCTGCCGGGGTCGTTTTGGGTGCCCGGGTGCCGATCATTCTCAACAGCAGGTCCGACGACGACAAGGCCCGTTTGGCATCATGCGCCATCGCCGCCCTGCATGCGGCCCGGACCGGAGGCGTTGTCACATGAGCCATGTGGTCACCCTGAACGCCGGCTCGTCTTCGCTGAAATTCAGCCTGTTCACGCTGCACAAGGATGACCCGGTGGCGATCTGCACCGGCGCGGTCGACCGCATCGGAAGCCCCGAGGCGACCATCGCAGCCAAGACATCGGATGGCCGGGTCCTCGGAGGCGACGAGGTCGGGCCCATCGCGGATCACATGGCGGCGATGAACCGGGTTCTGGATCTGTTGACCCAATGGTTTCCAAAGGCCGAAATCGTGGCCGTCGGGCATCGTATCGTCCATGGCGGACCAAAGCATGATCGCCCAATTCAGCTGACACCAGACAGCCTGCGCGCGCTGGAAGATCTGGCGCCCTTCGCGCCGCTGCATCAACCCTACAACCTGCAAGGGGTGCGCGCCGCGATCGAGCGTTTTCCCCAGGCAGTTCAGGTCGCCTGTTTCGACACGGCTTTTCACCGCCACCATCCGTGGGTGAACGATACCTTTGCACTGCCGACCGAATATTACGACATGGGCGTGCGGCGCTATGGGTTCCACGGGCTCAGCTATGAATACATCGCGGACCATCTGGCCAAGACCGCGCCTCTTTTGCATGGTGGGCGGGTGATCGTGGCCCATCTGGGCAATGGCGCGTCGATGTGCGGCTTGATCCATGGGCGTTCGGTGGGGTCCAGCATGGGCTTTACGGCTCTGGACGGCCTGCCCATGGGGACCCGCTGCGGCCAGCTTGACCCGGGCGTTGTGCTGTATCTGATGCAGCAGAAAGGCATGACTGCGGACGAAATCACCGAGTTGCTGTATTGCAAGTCGGGTCTGCTTGGCCTGTCCGGCCTGTCCAACGACATGCGCACCCTCGAGCAGGCGGATACCGGGGCCGCGCGCCGCGCCATCAGCTATTTCAACTTTCGCGCCCGGCGCGAGATGGGTGCCCTGGCAGCCGTTCTGGGCGGGCTGGATGCGGTAGTGTTCACCGGCGGGATCGGCGAAAATTCGGCGCTGGTCCGTGAACGCATCTGCGCCAATATGGGCTGGCTGGGAATCGAACTGGACCATGACGCCAATACCGAGCATGCGCGGATAATCTCGACGCCCTTGTCGCGGGTTCAGGTCATGGTGATTCCCACCAACGAAGAATTGGTGATCGCCCGTGCGGCCGCGCGGTTCGTCTATCCCCACATGTACGAGGCACTTCTGGACAAAGCGGCGGCCCGGACGGCCTGAACCGATGCGTCAGACGCAGCCAAAATTCCTTGGAGCGTCAAAAAAATGTCGGGACTACGGGAAACCCCCAATTTCGGCGGGGCTGCGCCCGGGCTAGTTTCTGATTAACCAAGGTTGAACTTGGCCTACCACTTTCCCCGCGAGGGGCTGGCTACCTACCCCCTCGGCCGGCCCCTCGAAATTCTTGACGATCGCGATCTGATTGTGCCCCAGGGTTGGGCTTGTTCGGACTACGCCGTGAGTTGCGACTGGATCAGTTGGGGCAGGTCGAGAAATTCGTCAAACGTGGAATGATGCGGGATCCGAGCGACTGGCGATTTCCGGTAGCCGCGGGAAAACAGCAGAAACGGCACGTTTGCCCTCTGCGCGGTTTCCGCATCAACCTCGCTGTCGCCGACGAATATTCTGACCGGATGCTGGCCCAAAGCGTCGAATGCGGCGTTCAGATGATCGGGGTCGGGCTTGCGCACGGGCAAGCTGTCACCGCCGATCACCGCGTCGAAGTAGGGCTCCAGATTCAGCGCCTGCAGAATGTGTCGTGCCGGTGCCTCGGGCTTGTTGGTGCACAGACCCAAGGACATGCCCGCCTGCCGTAGGGCTTCCAACGCCTCTTGCACCCCTGGATAGGAACGCGTCCGTGCGCTGGACGCGTTTGTATAGTGGCGCAGGGTCGCCTGGGTCAGTTTACCGTGCCTGTTCATGTCCATGTCGCAATGGACCATCACCCGCTCTACCAGCTTGGGCAGGCCATTGCCGACGAATCCTCGGATCGTTTCTTCGGGCAGGGGCGCAAGGCCCTGATCGGCCAGCATCCGGTTTGCCGCCGCCGCGATGTCGGCCAGGCTGTCCACCAGCGTGCCGTCCAGATCAAACACGATTGCCGCCGTCATCCTTGTCCCTTCCGTCGGTCATCCGCCCCGGCCTAGCGGGCCTGCCGATGGGGCGCAACGGTTCGGTTGAAAAACCGGCTCTTGACATACCTTAGTATTTTTATCAGATTAAGAGCGTAAACGCATAGCCAACCCGGCGCCGGGCCAGCCAAATCCATGAAAACCGAACGGAAAAGGCGCTTTGCCTGAACACAACCGGAGATGACCCGATGAACGCGCAGAACCCGAATCCGACCCAAGCCTATGCCGTTTCGATGCTGCCGGCCCACAAGGCCGAGGATCTGACCCAGGGCGGCAACCTGGCCCATATCGAGCTGGGCGACCAACTTTACACCCTGCGCATCACCCGCGCGGGCAAATTGATCTTGACGAAATGAGCGGCGCATCCACCCGGGGCGGCGCCCCGGTCGGGCGGCTGGCGGATCTGACACCGATCGAGGCTGGCGCCGTCATGTATCTGCGGATGTGGAGTGACGGTGCCGCCGGCCGTGCCGACGCGGCGCATGATTTCGACATCGCGCTGGGCGCCGATCATGGGCAGCTGGCTATGCTGGCGCTGGATCGTCTGTGCAGCCTGTGCGCCCATCACGGCCGCCGCCCACTGATCCGGCACGAGTTGGGTTGCGCCCGTCTAGGCGCGGACGAAAGCTGTTTCGCGCAGATGATCGCCGCGGCTTCGGAAGGGGCGCGCGAGGATGCTATGATGCTGGCGGCCTTGATCGTACGCCCCGACTTCGCACCCGCGCTGGCGTCGCTGTCCGAACAGTTCGGGCTGGCTCTGCGGCGTATGACTGCGGACTTCCCGCTACCGTCCACCGGCCATCAGATCCCCTCGGCCGTGCTGCATTGACAGCGCGGTCAACTGCCTGGCCGAATCCGGCCGGGGCGTATCTTAGCAGCAGCCGCACCCTTCATGGTGATGGGTGTGGTTACAAACCGGGGCAGGGGCATAGTCGCCCACCTCGGCCAACACAGACCGCAGCGCCCACAGGATCATGTCCACATCCTCGGCCTCGATGGTCAGAGGCGGGCGGATCTTCAGAATGTTGTCCTTCGGCCCCTCGCTGCCGATCAGGATGCGGTGGTCCCGCATGCGGTTCTTGACGTATCGGCAGATCTCGGTGCCTTCCGAGCCGTCGGGGTTGATCAGTTCGACCCCAAGAAACAGGCCCATGCCCCGCACGTCGCCTACGCAAGCGAACTCGACCTCGATCGCGCGCAGACCATCCATCAGCCGTGCGCCCATCACGCGGGCATTCTCCTGCAGGCCCTCGTCATCGACGATGTCCAGCACCTCTTTGCCGATCCGGCAGGACAGGGTCGAGCCGCCGAAGGTTGAGAAGAACTCGATCCCGTTGTCGAAACTGTCGGCGATCTCGCGCGTGGTGACCAGCACGCCCAGAGGGTGGCCGTTGCCGATGGGCTTGCCCAGAACCACGATATCTGGTGACGCGCCCTGATGCTCGAAGCCGAAGTAGTACTCGCCCAACCGGCCCAGGCCCGTCTGCACCTCGTCGGCGATGCAGACGCCGCCGGCGGTGCGGATTTTTTCGTAAACCGCGGGAAGATAGCCCTTGGGTGGTATGATCTGCCCCCCGACCGAGGGGAAGGTCTCGGCGATGAACCCGGCCACCCCGTGCCCCTTGCGCTGAAGGGCGGCAATCGCGTCGTCCACAAGGTCGGCATATTTGCGCGCGCGGTCGGGGTCGTCGCGTTTGAACCGGCCGCGATAATCGTCGGCCACCTCGACCAGTTCGACCCAATCGGCCTGACCCACGCCGCCGGGCTTGTTGAACTTGTAGGCCGAAATGGCCACCGCCGCATTGGTGTTGCCGTGATAGCCGTGATCGGGCGTCACCATGCCCTTGGCCCCGCTATGCGCCCGGGCAAGGCGCAGGGCCAGCTCGTTGGCCTCGGTGCCCGAATTGACGAAGAAGCACACCTGCAGGTGGTCGGGCAGCTTCGACAGCAGCTTGTCGGCAAATTCCACCTGCGCCGGATGCAGATAGCGGGTGTTTGAATTCATTCGCTTCAGTTGATCCGCCGCTACGGTCTGAATGCGCGGATGCGCGTGCCCCACATGCGGCACGTTGTTGTAGGCATCCAGATAGGGCCGCCCCCATTCGTCGAATAGATGATGTTTCCAGCCGCGCACCAGCATCACTGGGTCGTCATAAGTCAGACTCAGGTTGCCCCCAAAATTCGCCCGCCGTTTGTTCAGGATCTCGGCCTTGTCGGTCGGGTGATAATATACCTTCTCGTCCGGCAGGTTCAGCAGGGCCGCCGGGTTCGGGCAGACCGCATGCCACATGTCCAGCTCGTCCGGGTCAGCGACACCGGGCCAGTCGGCCTGCATGCCGGCCGTGGTCAGGGCCAGCTGGAAATGCACATGCGGCGCCCAGCCGCCGTTCTGGCCAGCATCGCCCAGCCGCGCGAACGCCGCCCCCTGCGCCACCGGATCGCCGGGTTTCAAGCGGTCACAGACCTCGGGATCCAGATGTCCATATAGCGTATAGAACGCGTCACCCTCGGGGGTTTCGTGATGCAGGATCACCATGCCGCCATAGTCCAGATGGTTCGCCCGGTTCTCGACCGCCTCGACCCGACCGCTCAGCGGCGCCAGCAAAGGCCTCCCCGCGGGAGCAAACACATCCACCGCCAGATGTACCGTGCGCCGGTCCGACGCCTTCCACGGACCCTTGCGGAACGTCGGCTCGGCATAGATCAGGCGCGGCTCGTTGTAATAGCCCAGCCACAACCCATCGCCGAATTCCGCGCCCACCCGCGCGGCCTCGTCCAGCGGCATGTGAAACGGGTTCTGCGGCCAGGTCGAGTTTTCGACCGACAGCGAACCCATCGGAACGTCCGACAGATCCTGTCCCAACAGCTGCGCAAACTGACCACGATGTTCGGACAGGTACGCGTGAATGCGCTCGGCCCCGTCGGTGACGGGCAGCCCGCAGGCCGCGCGCAGCCGCGCCGGCATCAGCTCGCCATTGACCGAACCACCCTCGAGGAACCGCCAGGCCGGCGCCTGGCTGATGGTCACATACGGGTCGTCCGGGTTTTCAGCGGCCATCAGCGTGGAATTGACGACCGACACGGCCAGCCGCATCCGCAGCAGAGGCCAGATCAGGTCCACTTCCTGCGGGCGCAGTAGGTTTGCGGCGTGATAGCCCCGCACCAGCGCGGCCAGTGCCCGTTCGGGGTGCGGGTGATCCAGCACCACATACGCCCCGGCGATCGCCAGTTCGCACACCCGCGGCGCGGCGCACATGTCGCCCAGATCGATCAGGCCCGAAACCTGCCGGCGCTCCGACAGCTCTCCTTCGACCAAGATGTTGTAGTCATTCACGTCATTGTGGAGGGCTTGCCGGGGCAGCGTCGCCAGCATGTTTGAGACGGCATCGAACTGTGTACAAATCTCGCGCAGAAGGGCTGCACGATCCGGGTCGGCAACCGCATCTAATTTGTCAGCAATCCAGCCAGCCTGGGTCAGGTCCCATTTGAAATCCGGCCGCTCCAGGCCGGGATGCGAAAACCGCTCCAGCGCCCGATCGGTCGCCCCCAATACCCGGCCCAGTTTCAGGATCAGGTCCTCGGTTTTCGGCGCCGCCTTGGCATAGCACCGGCCCGGCAGCCGCTCCAACAGCCACGCCAGCCGAGGCCGTCCCGCGTCGTCGTCGATCTGCGGCAACAAGCTACCGTCCAGACCGGGGATCACCTTGGGAAACGGTAGCCCGGGGGCCTCGGCCGCGATATGCTCCAACGCCGTGATCTGTAGATCCACCAGCTGCGGGTCGCATTCGGCCCGCATGACCTTCAGAACATAGTCCTGCCCATTGGTGGCCTGAACTAGGAAATTCAGGTCATACTCGCCATCCAGCCGCGAGAGCCGGGCGTCCAGCCCCCAGACCCGCCGCAGCGCGACCGCCCAAAAAGCACTGACATCATTCATTCGAAATTCCGCCCCGCGCCCGCCGGAGCCCTTTTCATCTGGCCAATAATATCCTCGGGGGGAATCGCGCCTTGGCGCGATGGGGGGCAGACAGCCCCCCCGCGTTACCCCATGGCCCGCAGGCGCTTGATCAACGACGAGGTGTCCCAGCGGCTACCGCCCATCTTCTGCACATCCTTGTAGAACTGATCGACCAGCGCAGTCACCGGCAGCGATGCCCCGGTCTCGTCCGCCGTGTCCAGGCAGATGCCAAGGTCCTTGCGCATCCAGTCCACCGCAAAGCCGTGGTCGAAATGGTCGTCCAGCATGGTCTCGTATCGGTTCGACATCTGCCAGCTTCCGGCGGCACCCTGGCTGATCACCTCAACCACCGCGCGCCCGTCCAGCCCGGCCTTCTCGGCGAAATGCAGCGCTTCGCTCAGGCCCTGCACCAGCCCTGCGATGGCGATCTGGTTGCACATCTTGGTCATCTGGCCCGCGCCGCTGTCCCCGATACGGCGGCAGATCTTCGCATAGACCTGCATCACCGGCTCGGCCCGGTCATAGGCTGCCTGATCGCCGCCGCACATGATCGACAGAACCCCATTCTCGGCCCCGGCCTGGCCGCCCGAGATCGGCGCATCGACAAAGGAGATACCGCGCGCCTTGGCCGCGGCGTACAGCTCGCGTGTGACCTTGGCCGAAACGGTGGTGTGGTCAACGAAAACCGAGCCTTCCGCCATGCCTTCGAACGCGCCGTCCTCGCCGGTGCAGACCATGCGCAGATCGTCGTCGTTGCCGACGCAGGCCATCACGAACTCGGCCCCTTCGGCGGCATCGCGCGGCGTGGTCGCCATCTGGCCACCATGCTGCGACACCCACTGCTCCGCCTTGGCCGCGGTGCGGTTGTAGACGGTCACTTCATGCCCGGCCGCCTGCAGATGCCCGGCCATCGGATAGCCCATGACGCCTAGGCCAAGGAATGCAACTTTTGCCATTTTCGAGATCCTCCCTGTGACCGGTCCGGGGCAGAAAACGCCCGCTGGCCGGATTGTTCGTCAAAGACAAAGCAAAGCCGCGCCCAAAGGGCAACCCCGCACCGGGAAACAGGCCGCAAATAATGGCCGCGCGTCACGCGCCGTTGATATTGCGCTCCATCAGGCGCTGGTACAGGCGTGGGGCCAGCCGGTTCAGCCACCAGGCCAGCCTCGCCACCCGTCCCACCGGGATGACGGGCCGCCCGCGATCCAGCCCTTGCAGGATCACGCGAGCGGCCGCCTCGGGGGTCATCTCGTCCATGCCGTCGCTGGCCGATCCGGGGCGTGCGGTGCCGTCCGGCTGCCGCTCGGCCCGGCCCGGGTTGGTCGCCACGAATGAGGGCGCCGCGATATGCACCCGCACGCCATGGGGCCGTTCTTCGGATCGCAGCGATTTGAAGAAACCTTCCAGCGCGTGTTTCGAGGCCGCATAAGCCGTGCGGTGATACAGCGGCGCAAACCCCGCCACCGACGAGATTGCAAGATGCGCCCCGCGCGACTGGCGCAGCGCCGGTAGAAAGGAGCGGGCCATCGAGACGGCTGCGAAATAGTTGATCTCGAACACCTTGCGGTGGCTGGTATCGTCGGACTGATCGAACCCGCAGATCTGAGTGATCCCGGCGTTATAGACGACCAGATCGATGCTGTCGCAGTGCGCAAGCGTATCGTTCACGGCGCGCGCCAACTGGGCCGGATCGGTAAGATCACAGGTAATCGCCATCTGCGTGGCGGTGTCCTGCACCCCATCCACCTTCAGGTCCAACAAGACCACACGCCATCCACGCTCTTGCAGCGCGGCCGAGAGCGCCTGACCCAGGCCGCCGGCCCCGCCCGAGATCACTGCGGTTTTCATAGGCCCACACTCCTTTTCCAAAGGTCGAACACCTCGGCGCTGGTCTTCTGCGGGACATAGCCGAACACGGTTTTCAGCGCCGTATTGTCCAGAACCGGTCGGTATTGCAGGAACCGCACCTGTTCGGGCCCGTAACGCGACAGGCGCAGGGGGCGGGCCACGGCCAGCGCCGCCTTCAGCGCCCAGGCCGGCAGGCGCAGCACAGATTTGTCCAGCGCGCGGGCCAGATCGTCGACACTCAGCGCGCCGTCCCCGGCGACGTTGTACACTCCCGGCGGCCCGTCGGTGGCCGCGCGTTTCAGGATGCGGGCCAGATCGTGGGTCCAGATGAACACGAAGGGGCTGTCGCTACCCGCCACCGCCAGCAGGCGGGATTTGCGGAACAGGGCAGTGATCTGGTTGTCGGTGTCGTCGCCCAGCACCGTGCCCACCCGTAGCACTACCTGCTCCAGCTGCGGCGCGGCGGTTCGGGCCTCGGCCAGCAATTCTTCGACCTGCCGCTTGTGGTCGGAATAGGGAAACTCGGGGTTGCCGCGCACCGGATCGGTTTCGCGCAGCGGCACCGGGTTGTCCGCGTGATAGCCATAGGCCGCACCCGAGGAGGTGACGACCAGCCGCCGCACGCCATGGGCCAGCGCGGCATCGATCACCTTGCGCGTGCCGCCCACATCCACCGCATGGGCCTCGGCCCGCGACATCCCCGGCGGAGGTGTGACGACCGAGGCCAGATGCACGATCACCTCGGGCTTCACCTTGGCGATCACCCGCGCGGGGTCGCCCGTGGTGACATCCATGCGCAGAAACGGAACCTCGTCCGGCAGCGTGTCGGGGCGGCGCAGGTCGGTGGCAAACACCTCATGGTCGCTCAGCTCGTCCATCAGGGCGCGGCCAACCAGCCCCGCGGCGCCGGTGATCAGGATGCGGGTCATCGGGCGGCCTCGGTCCGGGCCATCAGTTGCGCCAGCGCCAGCCCCGAGATGGCATGCCAGATTCCCCAGAAGGCGGCCACCACGGCCATGCCGCCCAACCCGTTGAAAAAGGCGAAGATCAGCACCAGCCCAAGGCCCGAATTCTGGATGCCGGTCTCGATCGTGATTGCACGCCGGTCATAGGGGGACAGCCGGGTCAGAGTGGCCACGACCCAACCGCCCCCCAGTGCCAGTGCGTTGTGAGCGATCACAAGCCCGGCGACCGCCCCCGCGTAGCCCAGGAAGAAACTCCAGTTGGCCGCCAGGGCGAGTACGATGAAGGCCACGAAAATGGCCATGGACAGGATCTGCAGCGGCCCGCGCAGCCGCGCCGTCAGGGCGGGGCGCTTCTGGTTCAGGGTCACGCCCAGAACCAGCGGCAAGATCAGCATCAGCCCGACAATGATGGCGATCTGCACCGGGTCGATCTGGGTCTGCTGCAGAATGGCGCGGGTCGGCGGGTACAGCCCGCCCCACAGCGCGATGTTGAACGGGGTCATCACGATGGCCCCGATGGTGGCGAAGGCGGTCATCGACACCGACAGCGCAGCGTTCCCGCCCGCCCGATGGGTGATGAAATTCGAGATATTGCCCCCCGGACAGGCCGCCACCAGGATCAGCCCCAATGCGATCGAGGGGCGCGGCTCGGTCAGCCAGACCAACAGGAAGGTCAGCGCCGGCAGTACCAGGAATTGCGAGGCCAGCCCCACCACCACCGGCTTGGGCGCGCGCCGCAGCCGGTCGAAGTCGCGTGGTGACAGGTCGATGGCGATCGAGAACATCACGATCGCCAAAATCGCGTTCAGCAGGGTCAGCGAGCCGGGGCTGAAATTAAGCGTAATCTCGTCGATGCCGGTCATGCGCGGGCTTTCCGGAACCGCGCGATCCAGTCTGTCACCGCCTTGCGATAGGTCGCCTTGTCCACGTAATAGGCCATTCGGGGCAGGTTCAGGTACTGCATGCCTCCGGTGGCGCGCTTATAGTCTTTTTGTTTTTCCGCCTTCAGCGCCGCGGCCACGGGGCAGCCGGATTGAAGACCCTTGATATAGCGCGCCACCATTTCGGCCTGCTCATGGCGTCCTTGCCAGCCCAGCCCGGTGGCTTCGATCATGCCCAGAACGAACAGATCGTCGCGTTCGGGATGCATGGCGTTCAGATACAAATGTGGCGCGTCGCCCTGCCAGTTCAGCAGGTTCGGGTCAATGAACGGATAGTGCAGCTTGTACCCGGTCGCGGCCAGAATCATGTCATAGTCGCTGGCGCTGCCGTCCTTGAAGTGGACCGTGCGCCCCTCGATCCGGTCGATATCGGGGCGAATGCGCAGGTCGCCGTGGCCTGCGTGGTAAAGGACCAGCGAATTCACCACAGGGTGGCTTTCGTAGAGTTTGTAGTCAGGCTTGGGAAAGCCGTATTTCTGCGGGTCGCCCACGAACCAGCGCAGGATCATCCCGTCGATCCGGCGCTTCAGCCACATGGGCAGGCGGATCATCCCGCCCAGCGTGTCGGCGGGTTTGCCAAAGACGTATTTCGGCACGAAATAATATCCCCGCCGCATCGACAAATCGCACCGCGTGGCGTGATGGATGGCGTCCACCGCAATGTCGCACCCGGAATTGCCCGCACCCACGACCAGCACCCGCTTGCCGTGAAACTGGCTGGGATAGCGGTACTGCGCGGCGTGGATCAACTCGCCGTCAAACCTGCCGGGAAAATCGGGCATGTTGGGCTCGGACAAGGTGCCATTGGCGATCAGCACACCGGCAAATTCGGCTCTATGAGTCCCTTGGCTGTCCCGCCAGGTTAGCCGCCAGCCATCGCCCGGCGCACCCAGGGGCGATGCTTCGATCACCTCGGCATTGAACCTGTAGTGATCACGCAGGCCGAAATAATCGGCAAAGGCCCGGAAATAATCGCGCATCTGCCGGTGCGACGGGTATTCGGCCACGTCGTCACCCATCGGAAAATCGGCAAATTCGGTCATCGACTTGGACGAGATCAGATGCGCGGATTCGTACATGGTCGACCGTGGCGCATCGATATCCCACAGCCCGCCCACATCGGAATGCAACTCGAATCCCTGGAACGGGATGCCCTGTTCCTTCAGCACCTTGGCGGCCGCCAGTCCCATCGGACCTGCGCCGATCAAGGCATAAGCCTTGCGCGCCTGTATCATGAACCCTCCCCTGCTCGTGGCGCTTAACTTGAACGATCGTCCAAAATAAGGCAAGATGAAAAACATGAGCGCGAAATACATTGAAAAACAAAGGCAAAGGGCGCCGTCGGCCCGGTCGCTGGAAACCAAGGCGCGGATTTTGGACGCGGCTGAGGCGCTGTTTGCCGAGCGGGGATTCGAGGGCGCCTCGATCCGCGACATCGCCACGCGCGCCGGAGTACAGGTGGGTCTGGTCCACCACCATGGCGGCGGCAAGGAAGAGCTGTTCTTCCAGACCGTCGCGCGCCGCGCTGACGAGCTTGCGCAGATCCGGATGCAGGCGCTGGAGGATCGGCGCGCGCAAGGCCCGCTGACCCTACGGGTTATTCTGGACTGTTTCATCCGCCCCTATGTCAGCCTTGCGGAAACGGGCGGCCCGGGCTGGATGGCCTATGGGCGGCTAGTGGCGCATGTGTCGGTCGATCCGCGCTGGCGCCATATCGCGGCCGAGTGTTTCGACCCCACCGCTGAGCTATTCATCCGCGAAATCGCCGCGCTGTATCCGCAGGCCGACCGGGCGCTGTTGGCTACGGGCCAAGTCTATACGGTTTCAGCGATGCTGGCGCATCTCAACAGCGCCTGGCGGGTGCAGGCGCTGTCACAGGGGGGCGATCTGTCCGGGATCGACCAACTGGTCGAGTTCTGCGCTGCGGGGATCGAGGCAATGGTACACTCGGGCCGCGCACGGCCCTGACCCGGCTCAGTCGATGGCGCGGGTGGTTCCCGAGACGCGCACGCCGTCGCCCTTCGCGGCGCCGATCTGAACGCGCAGAAGGGATCGCGCGCCCATATCCTCGCCTTGCACGATGTCGATTTCGCCGCCATGCGGCCAATCCAGGTCGCGCAGATACCCGGCCAGTGCGGCAGCCGCGGCGCCGGTGGCGGGGTCTTCCAGCACCCCGCCGCTGGCAAAGGCGTTGCGGCTGTGAAACAGCCGGGGCGTTTCGGCCCAGATCAGGTTGATCGTGGTGAACCCTTGAGCCTGCATGAACTCGGCCCCGGTTGGCAGGTCATAAGTCATCTGAGCCAGACGATCGCGGGACGTCAGCGCCAGGATAAGGTGGTCGTTGCCTGCATTGGCGATGGCGGGCGCCAGATCGGTGCTCAGGTCATTGGGCGCAAGCCCGAATAGGGTCAGTGCCTGCGCCAGAACATCGTCAGTCACCGCGCGGCTGTGGGTCGGCGGCGACACCAGCGTGGCCGCGACCCTGTCGCCGTCACGCCGACATTCGACCGTGATCTGCGCGTCGTTCAGCTGCAGCGCGTATTCTCCATCGCCGAACCGCTGCGCCAGCTGCGCCCCCAGCGCGATGGTGGCATGGCCGCAAAAGGCGACCTCGCCCACCGGTGCGAAATAGCGCACCCGCCAGCCCGCGCCCTGCGGCGCGGCAAAGGCGGTTTCGGAATAGCCGACAACGGCGGCGATCTTCTGCATTTCGGCATCCGAGGGCAGGGTATCCGCGATCAGAACCCCGGCCGGGTTGCCCCCGGCGGGGCCATTGGAAAAGGCGGCGATACGGTCAACATGCGAGGTCATGGGTCAGTCCTCCGGTATAGGGGGCCCCCGGACAGCCCCGGGGGGCAGGGGGGTCAGTTGATGCGGGCCAGGAAGTCCTGCATCTCGGCGGCGATCTCGGGGCCGAATTCCTCGAGCGCGAAATGCCCGGTGTCGCGGATGTGGAACTCCAGATCGGTCAGGTCGTTTTTGTAGGGATGCGCGCCCGCTTCGGGGAAGATCACGTCATTCTTGCCCCACATCAGCAGCGCGGGTGGCTGGTATTCGCGGAACAGCGCCTGCCATTTGGGGTATTCGCCCACATTGGTGCCCTAATCCAGAAACATCTCCAACTGCACTTCCTGATTGCCGGGACGGTCCAGCAGGTACTGGACGTGCCAGAAATTGTCCGGGCTGATCGCGTCGGGGTTCTGGGTGCCGTGGGTGAACTGCCACTGGGTGGAATCCATGGTCGGAAGGCGCGCAGGGCATCGCCGTTTTCCTTGGACGGATCGGCCCAATAGGCCTTGATCGGGTCCCAGAACTCGCGCAGGCCCTCGTCATAGGCATTGCCGTTTTGGATGATGAAGCCGGTCACGCGGTCGGGAGCCTCGGGGAACATCCGGAATCCCACCGGCGCGCCGTAGTCCATCAGGGAGACGGCACAGCGATCGACGCCCTTCGCATCCAGCAGCTCGGCCATCATGTGCGCGGTTCCGGCAAAGCTTTAGTCATATGTATCCGCCGGGGGCATATCGGACGCGCTAAAACCGGGATAGTCGGGCGCGATCACATGGTCATCCTGCGCGATCACAGGGATCAGGTAACGGAACATGTGCGACGAGGGCGGAAAGCCGTGCAACAGCAGAACCGTCGGGTTGGCCGGGTCGCCGGCCTTGCGATAGGTGATCTTCATGCCGTCGATAGTCTGCGCGCGGAACTGGGTCTGGAACGGGTCGGGCTCGGCGGCGCGCACGGCTTCGGGCGAGAGGTAGAACCCGACGGTCACGACCGAGACGGCAAAGACCGATCCGGCGATCAGGGTGGCAAGTGTGTTAGTAATCGCGCGTAGCATGGCATTGATACTCCTGTTGCTGGCTTATTCGGGGTCTTGGGGTTTGGCTCAGGCCTTTCGGGCCAGGGCCTGCTTCAGTTGGTCGTTTTCGGCCTGCAGCTGGGCCAGTTGGCGGCCAAGCTCGTTCAGATGCGGGCGCAGCTCGGCCTCGGTGAAGCGGGGAGTGATGTGGCGCGGGCAGTTCCAGTCCAGCGCCGCGACATGGATGATCGCCGCGCGTTCGGCCTCGGCCCCATCGGGAAACAGATCGCGCGCGGCCTCGGCACCTTCGCAGAAGTCCACACGGCCCAGGATCTTGAGCCTGCGCTGGTTGGCATAATCCATCAGGATCAGCGCGATCCGGTCATTGCCGTCCAGGTTCCCGCGCGAGATATACTGCTTGTTGCCCGAGAAATCGGCATAGCCGATGGTCCGATCGTCCAGCACCTTCAGAAACCCCGCCGGGCCGCCGCGATACTGCACATAGGGCCATCCGGTCTCGGACACGGTGGATTGATAGAATCCGTCGCGCCCCTCGATGAAGGCCTGCTCGGCCGGGCCGATCAGGTGGCTCTGCTGCGGGCCGCCGTCGATGAACCTGGCGTATGAGGCGGCGGACCCCATCCGCTCTTGGTGCGCGCGGACGGCGGGGGTGAAGGTCAGTTCGGAAAAGGCGCGGGGCATGGTGGGGGCTTTCAGGCGAGGGTGGCGGCTAGAAGGGCTACTGTCAGAAGGAAGGGAACATAGCTTGCGGGAAATAGGCTGGCGCGGCGTCGCATCGGTCAAATCCTTTGGGTGTACAGATCAGTAAACTGTGCTGATAAGGTGTACAGTTCGGTTAACTTTTTCAACCATTTTTGCGGAATTTATTTTCCTGCGGTGGCCGGAAGAAAAATTTATTTATTAAAAACAGAGAATTCAGATTGGTGATTTGCAGCCGTTCGGCAGAAGGATTATGTACTGATCTGTACGCGAAGGAGCCGAATCATGCGTCCGAACAAACGGGATGAGCTGGTCCGCAAGGCACTGCAGGTGTTTTATCGCGACGGGTTTCACGCCACCGGAATGGACCGGCTGGTGGTCGAAACCGGCGTGTCCAAGACCTCAATGTACAAGCACTTCCGCACCAAGGAAGAGCTGATCCTGGCAGTGCTGCGCCTACGGGACGAGAATTTCCGCAACTGGTTCGTGCGCCGGATCGAGGAACTGGCCGACACCCCCGCCGATCAACTCCTGGCCGCGTTCGATGCGCTGGGCGAATGGTTCCGCGAAGACAATTTCCGCGGCTGCATGTTCATCAAGGCCGGGGCCGAATATCAGGCCCCCGACCACCCGATCCATGTGCAGGCGGGCGAGCACAAGCGCCTGCTGCTGGAATATTTCACTGACCTGTGTCGCAAGGCCGGCGCGCAGGACCCGGACAAGCTGGCCTGCCAGCTGCTGCTGCTGAAAGAGGGCGCGATCGTCACCGCCGTTCTGCTGCACAGTTGTGATCCGGCGCGCGATGCGAAAGAGGCCGCGCAGGTCCTTTTGCAGAACGCGCTGGCCTGACCGGCCGAAACCCGCTTTAGTGGCCCAATGGGCAGAGAGCGGGAGTGCCATGGATCAAGCTGCGGATTTCTTTGAGGAATGCCAGGTTCTCGACCATGCCCTTGAGCGTCTTGGTGCCAGCGACTGGCGCACCGTGACCCAATTCAAGGGTTGGACGATCGACGATGTGTTGGTGCACCTGCATTTCTGGAACCAGATGGCCGACCTGTCACAGCGCGATCCGGATGCGTTCGATGCAAGGGTGCAGCGGGTGATGCCGCGCATCCAGGCCGAGGGCTTTCGCGCCACGGAAAACGCCGCGATCTCCCAGCGGGGCCATGACCTGCGGCTGGCCTCGCGCGATCTGTACACCCGCATGGCCTATGACTGGGCCCTTCTGGACCCCAAGGCGCGGGTCAAATGGGTGGGGCCGGACATGTCGGTGCGGTCCTCGATGACCGCGCGTCAGATGGAGACCTGGGCGCATGGGCAGGAGGTGTTCGACATCCTTGGCCTGACCCGGCCCGAGACCGACCGGATCCGCAACATCGTCGTGCTGGGGGTGAACACCTTTGGCTGGACCTTCACGGTGCATGGCCGCCCGGTGCCACCGGTGCCTCCCCATCTGCGCCTGACCGCGCCCTCCGGGGAGCTGTGGGAGTTCGGCGCGCCCGGTGCCGACCTGATCGAAGGGCTGGCCGTCGATTTCGCCCGCGTGGTGACCCAGACCCGAAACGTGGCGGACACCGGCCTGTCGGTGCAGGGGCCGGTCGCGCAGGAGTGGATGGCCATTGCCCAGTGTTTCGCCGGCGCCCCGGAAACGCCGCCGCCGCCCGGCGCCCGGCACCGCGTAGGGCATTGACGCCAAAGGACGTTGCGTAGCAGCGCAAACCGACGCGGCGTCACCCGGATTGGCGGAATCGGTGGTAAAAGCTACCCTTTTCGCCAACAGAATTCCGGAGAACCAATCATGTCGCTTTTTACCTCGACCGCTTCCTGGGTCACTGACGAACACCGCATGTTTGCCGAAATGGCCGGGCGGTTCATGGATGATGAACTGGTGCCCAACATCGAGGCCTGGGCCGAGCAGGGCGTCGTCGATCGCGACTTCTGGCGGAAGGCCGGGGAAACTGGGCTGATGGCCGGGGCCATCCCCGAGGAATTCGGCGGTGTCGGTGGCGGTATGGGTTTTGATGCGGTCACGATCTATGAACAGACCTCGCGGGGGGATGCGGGCTGGGGCTATGGCATCCAGTCGATCGTGACCCATTACATCACCGCCTATGGCAGCGAGGATCAAAAGCGCAAATGGCTGCCCAAGCTGGCCTCGGGCGAGATGGTCGGTGCGCTGGCCATGACCGAACCGGGCACCGGCTCGGACGTGCAGGCGATCCGCACCACAGCCGAGAAGGATGGCAATTCCTACCGGATGAACGGGTCCAAGATCTTCATCACCAACGGCCAGGCCGCGGACCTGATCATCGTGGCTGCCAAGACTGACAAGTCGCTGGGCGCCAAGGGCGTGTCGCTGATCGCGGTCGAGACCGAGGGGGCCGAGGGCTTCCGCCGGGGGCGCAACCTCAAGAAACTGGGCATGAAGGCCAATGACACCGCCGAGCTGTTCTTCGAGGACGTGAAGGTGCCGATGACCAACCTTCTGGGCTCCGAGGAGGGGCAGGGTTTCTATCAGCTGATGAAGCAACTGCCGTGGGAACGTTTGACCATCGGTATCATGGCGCTGGGCGCGATCGACTTCGCCATCGCTGAAACGGTCAAATACACCCAAGAGCGCAAGGCGTTCGGCCAGCGCGTGATGGACTTTCAGAACACCCGCTTCAAGTTGGCGGAATGCAAGACCAAGGCCGAGGTGCTGCGCAGCTTTGTCAATGACTGCATCGCCAAGCTGGAGGCCGGCCAACTGGATGCGGCCACCGCCTCGATGGTGAAATACTGGGGGTCAGAGGTGCAAAACGAGATCATGCATGAATGCCTGCAGCTGTTCGGCGGCTATGGCTTCATGATGGAATACCCGATCGCGCGGCTTTATGCGGATGCGCGGGTGCAGATGATCTATGGTGGCACCAACGAGGTGATGAAAGAACTCATCGCCCGCTCGATCGACGTCTGACCGGGCGCTCCCGCCCGTCGTCAACGGCCCTTGCGGGCCGCCTTCTCCGGTTGGGCCCGGCCGCGCCCGAGCGATGCTCGGACGCGGCCGAGGCGGATCGGCTAAGTCAGCTGCTCCTGCAGCCATGCGCGGAACGAGACAAGCGGGGCCGGTTCGGTGTGATTTTGCGGCCAGACAAGATAGTAGTCGCCCAGGCTGACCGGCGGAGCTGCGCAGGCCGGAACCAACCGGCCGGCTTCCAGCTCGGCTGAAATCAGGTAGCTGGGCAGCAGTGCTACGCCCAGCCCATGGATCGTGGCCTGGATCATCGTCGAGAACTGGTCGAACAGCATGCCTCGGACGCCCTCGACAGGGGTGCCTTGCGCGGCGAACCAGCGTTCCCACGCATCGGGCCGGGTATCCAGATGCAGCAGTGGTGCGTCGACCAGCCATTCAACCTTCGGGGTTTTTGCTGGCAGCAGGGCTGGCGCGCAGACCGGCAGAACCGCTTCGCGCATGATCGGCAGATAGTTCACCCCGGTCCAGTCGCGCTGGCCGAAATGGATGGCCGCGTCGAAGGGTTCGGTGCCGAAGTCGAATGGCTTTAGCCGCGTGCTGAGGTTCATCGTCACTTCGGGGTGGCGCTGCGCGAAATCCTGAAGCCGTGGCGCTAGCCAGTGCATACCGAAGGCGGGCAGGATCGACAGTTGCAAAGAACCGCCGGAAGGGTTGGCCTTCAGCTTCAGTGAGGCCTGCGCCAGTTGCTGCAGCGCTGTTCTGGCGGTTTCCACGTATTCCTTGCCAGCGGGCGTGAGTTGCAGGCGCATTTGGTCGCGCTGGATCAGCGCGACGCCCAGCTGTTCTTCGACGGCCTTCAACTGCCGACTGACCGCGCTTTGGGTCAGCGAGAGTTCATCGGCAGCTGCTGAGGCGCTGCCCAAGCGGTCGACGGCTTCGAGTGCCAACAGGGAAGAAATAGACGGCAGAAATCGACGCGGCGCCAGCATATGACTTTTCCTCATGGCTTGTGGAGGGAATATCACTGGTGGATCCTCAAATCCAATAGCAAAAAGGCGCAACCTTAGAAAAGTGCAGCGGGAATACCATGACTATTCAGAACAGTTTGAGCGGATTTCGCCGGGCGGGGCGGCTCGACGGGATCGAATTGTCCGAGATTGTTCAAATCTCGGAACGGGCCGCGCAGTTGCGGGCGCAGGGCGTGGACGTGATCGCGCTCAGCACCGGTGAGCCCGACTTTCCCACCCCGCCGCATGTGGTCGAGGCCGCGCACAGGGCCGCGCTGGATGGCCAGACCCGATATCCCGCCACCGCCGGAACGCCGGCTCTGCGTGCCGCCATCGCGGAACAGGCCGGGGTCGAACCGGCGCAGGTCATCGTCTCGACCGGGGCCAAGCAGGTTCTGGCGGGCGCGTTCCTGGCGACACTCGATCCGGGCGATGAAGTCATCACCACCGCGCCTTTCTGGACCAGCTATGCCGACATGGTGAAACTGGCGGGCGGCACTCCGGTGGTGCTGGACTGCCCGCGTGAACAGGGTTTCAAGCTGACCCCCGAACAGCTCGAGGCCGCGATCAGCCCGCGCACCCGCTGGCTGCTGCTGAACACTCCGTCGAACCCGACCGGGGCGGTTTACACCGAATCCGAACTTCAGGCGCTGGGCGACGTGCTGGAGCAGCACCCGCAGGTCTGGGTGATCTCGGATGAGATCTATCAGCACCTTGCCTACGTTCCCTTCATGCCTTTCGTTCAGGCGGTTCCGGCGCTGGCAGACCGCACACTGACGGTAAACGGTGTGTCCAAGGCCTATTCGATGACCGGCTGGCGCATCGGTTGGGGCATCGGCCCCGCGCCGCTTATCAAGGCGATGGCGGCGGTGCAGGGGCAGATCACCTCGGGCGCCTGTTCCATCGCGCAGGCGGCAGCTCTGGCCGCGCTGACCGGCCCGCAGGACCTGCTGGCCGAACGCCGCGAGGCCATGCGCACGCGTCGCGATCTGGTTGTGGCGGGCCTGAACGCCGCCGGATTGGACTGCCCGGTGCCCGACGGCGCCTTCTACGTCTTTCCGCAGACGCCCGCTGCGATGCCCTCGGACCCCGAGTTCTGCCGTCACCTGCTGGATCACGCGGGCGTCGCGGTGGTACCGGGGCGGGCCTTTGGCATGCCGGGGCATTTTCGGCTTTCCTTTGCCTATGACACCGATAGCCTGACCCAAGGCCTGCGCCGGATCTCGGACGCCACGGCCAAACTCTGACCTGACCGGGGGAATCAGATGGATCGCGCCCAGATCGTTCACGAAAACTTCCTGACCCGCGTCGCCAATCGCGACCTGCCCGCGGGTGCGCCGCCGCGCCCGGGTCTCAGCGCGCCCGAGGCTGTGTCGCTGTTCCGCGCTCAAGTGCTCAGCCGCGCGCTGGACCGCACCAGCCGGGCGATGCAGAAGGCGGGGCAGGGGTTCTACACCATCGGATCCTCAGGGCACGAGGGCATGGCCGCCGTGGCCCGTGCCCTGCGCCCGACCGATATCGCCTTTCTGCACTATCGCGACGCCGCCTTTCAGATCGCCCGGGCCGAGCAGGTGCCCGGCCAGCAGATCGCCTGGGACATGCTGTTGAGTTTCGCGTGTTCCAGAGAGGACCCGACCTCGGGCGGGCGGCACAAAGTGCTGGGCTCCAAGGCGCTGATGATCCCGCCGCAGACCTCGACCATCGCCAGCCACCTGCCCAAGGCGGTGGGCGCGGCCTATAGCTTGGGCGCGGCGCGGCGTCACGACCCCGAACACCGGCAACTGCCCGAGGACGGCATCGCCATGTGTTCCTTCGGGGATGCGTCCTCGAACCATTCCACTGCACAGGGGGCGATCAACACCGCCGGTTGGACCAGTGTCCAGTCGATCCCGCTGCCGCTGCTCTTTGTCTGCGAGGACAACGGCATCGGCATCTCGGTCAAGACGCCCAAGGGCTGGATTCAGGCCTCGATGGAGCATCGACCGGGCATCAAGTATTTTCAGGCCAACGGGCTGGACATCTATGAAACCTTCGCGGTGGCGCAGCAGGCGGCCGACTATGTCCGCACCCGGCGCAAACCGGCCTTCCTGCACCTGAAAACCGTGCGGCTTTACGGCCATGCGGGGGCGGATGTGCCCACCACCTATCTCAGCCGTGCCGAGGTCGAGGCCGACGAGGCCAATGATCCGCTGCTGCATTCGGTGCGCCTGTTGGATCAGGCCGGGGCGCTGTCGCCCGAACAGGCGCTGAAGATCTATGAGCAGACCTGCGCCCGCACCGATCGCATCGCGGCCGAGGCCGCCACCCGCCCGCATCTGGCTACCGCCGCCGAGGTCGCGGCCAGCCTGATCCCACCCAAGCGCCTCTGCAAGCCCACCAACGGCCCCAGCGCCGAGGCCCGCGGCGCCACCTTCGGCAGCGACCTGCGCGCGATGGACGACCCGCAGCCGATGGCGCGCCTGATCAACTGGTCGCTGACCGACCTGATGCTGGAACATGGCGAGATCGTCTGCATGGGCGAGGACGTGGGACGCAAGGGCGGCGTCTATGGCGTGACGCAGAAGCTGCAGCAGCGCTTTGGCCCCGACCGAGTGATCGACACGCTGCTGGATGAACAGTCCATCCTCGGCCTCGCCATCGGCATGGCCCACAACGGTTTCGTCCCGATCCCCGAGATCCAGTTCTTGGCCTATCTGCACAATGCCGAGGACCAGATCCGGGGCGAGGCCGCCACGCTACCCTTCTTCTCGAAGGGGCAGTTCACCAACCCGATGGTCGTGCGGATCGCCGGGCTGGGATACCAGAAGGGCTTTGGCGGGCATTTCCACAACGACAACTCGCTGGCCGTGCTGCGCGACATTCCGGGCGTCATCATTGCCTGCCCCTCGACCGGGGAAGATGCGGCGCGGATGCTGCGCGAATGCGTGCGGCTTGCGCGTGAGGAGCAGCGCGTGGTGGTGTTCCTGGAACCCATCGCGCTCTACCCGATGCGCGACCTGCACGAGGGGCAGGACGGCGCGTGGATGACCCGCTACCCCGCGCCAGGTGAACGCATCGCGCTGGGCGAGGTGGGCGTGCATGGCGACGGCACCGATCTGGCCATCGTCACCTACGGCAACGGCCATTACCTGGCGAAACAGGCGCTGCCCGAGCTGGAGGGTGCCGGGCTGAACACCCGCATCATCGACATGCGCTGGCTGGCGCCGCTTCCGGAACAGGCGCTGCTGGAGGCCACCAGGGGCTGCAGGCACGTCCTGATCGTCGATGAATGCCGCCGCACCGGCAGCCAGTCCGAGGCGCTGATGGCGCTGTTTGTCGAACAGACCGACCTCCCCACCGCCCGCGTGGTGGCCGAGGATTGCTTCATCGCCACCGGCCCCGCCTATGCCGCGCCGCTGCCCTCGCGCGAGGGGATCGTGGCCGCCGCCCTGACCCTGACCGGAGCCCAGAAATGACCCGTACCGCCGTCGTGATCTGCCCCGGCCGGGGCACCTACAACAAGCCCGAGCTGGGCTATCTGCACCGCCACCACGCGGGCCGGATGGAGCTGTTCCGCGAATTCGACGCGATCCGCGCCGAAACGGGCCAAGAGGCGGTGACCGCACTGGACGGCGCGTCGCGCTTCTCGGTCAGCAAATATTCGCGCGGCGACGTGGCCTCGCCCCTGATCTACGCCGCATCGCTGGCCGACGCGCAGGCGCTGGCCGAGGATATCGAGGTGGTGGCCGTCACAGGCAACTCGATGGGCTGGTATATCGCGCTGGCCGCCGCTGGCGCGCTGTCGCCCGAAAACGGCTTCCGGGTGGTCAACACCATGGGAACGCTGATGCAGACTCACCTGATCGGCGGGCAGCTGGTCTATCCCTTCACCGGCGACGACTGGCGCGACGACCCGGCCCGCAAGGCCGAGCTTTTGGCCGAGGTGGCGCGCATCGACTCTCTGCCGGAACATGACCTCGCCCTGTCGATCGACCTGGGTGGGATGCTGGTGCTGGCGGGCAACGAGGCCGGGCTCAAGGCCTTTGGGGCCGCGCAGCCCGTGGTGCAGGAGCGGTTCCCGATGCGGCTGGCCAACCACGCGGCCTTTCACACGCGCCTGCAGGCCCCGGTGGCGCAGGAGGGTCGCCGCCAGTTGCCCGCCACGCTGTTCACCCAACCCGATTTGCCAATGATCGACGGGCGCGGCAAGATCTGGTGGCCCGGCGCCACCGATACGGGCGAACTGTGGGATTACACGCTGGGCCATCAGGTGACCGAGCCTTACTACTTCACCCGTGCGGTGCAGACGGCGGCCCGCGAATTCGCGCCCGACCTGTTCATCGTCACCGGCCCCGGCGCCACGCTGGGCGGCGCGGTGGCGCAGTCGCTGGTGCTGGCCAACTGGCGCGGCACGTCCGACAAGCAGAGCTTTCAGGCCCTGCAAGCGCAAGACCCGTTCCTGATCGCGCTGGGGCGCGAGGATCAAAGACCTCTTGCCATCGGCTGAGCCCTCGGGAAATCTGCGTGCGCATTCAAGGACATCCCGCCATGACCACCGACCCGGAAACCAGCCTGTGGACCAAGACCAGCCGCGAGCGGGTGGACGCCCCGCCCCTGACCGGGTCTGCCACGGTGGACCTCGCCGTGATCGGCGGCGGCTATACGGGCTGCTCGGCGGCGCTGCAGGCGGCGCAGGCGGGGGCGTCGGTCTGCCTGCTCGAGGCACACCGGATCGGCTATGGCGGGTCGGGCCGCAATGTCGGGCTTGCCAATGCCGGACTGTGGCTGCCCCCGGCCGAGATCCGGGGCCATCTGGGCCGCGCGGCGGGCGACCGGCTGATCGCCCTGCTGGCGCAGGCCCCAGCCGAAGTGTTCCGCCTGATCCGTGATCACGCCATCGATTGCGAGCCGGTGCAGGCCGGAACCCTTCACCTGGCCCACTCGCCCAAAGGCCTGCGCGACCTGCAGGCCCGCCACCAACAACTGTCGGCCGATGGTGCGCCGGTCGAGCTGCTGTCCGCGCAGGAGACCGCCCGCCGCACTGGCAGCGAGGCGTTTCACGGCGCCATTTTCGACCCGCGCGCCGGGACGATCCAGCCTCTGGCCTATGTGCAGGGCCTCGCCCGCGCAGCGCAGCAGGCCGGGGCGGCGATCCACGCCAACAGCCCGGTGCTGGCCCTACGCCACGATGGTGATACTTGGCATCTGGACACCCCGCAGGGTTCGGTGCGGGCCAAGGCGCTGATCCAGGCCACCAACGCCTATCACGCGGGGCTGTCCGACACCCGGCAGGCTTATGTGCCGGTCTATTACTTTCAATACGCCACCGACCCGCTGCCCGAGGATATCCGCGCCACTCTGCTGCCGGGGGGCGAGGGGTGCTGGGATACCGGGCTAATCATGACCTCGTTCCGCATGGATCGGGCCGGGCGGCTGGTGATCGGGGCGATGGGCGATCTGGGCCATGCGGGCAGCTTTGCTCATCGCGGTTGGATCACGCGGAAAATGGCGCAGATATACCCCGCGCTGGCCGACCAACCGCTGAAAGACGGCTGGCACGGGCGTATCGCCATGACCTCGGACCATATCCCGAAGCTGGTGCAGATCGGGCCGAACGCGCTGTCGGCGCATGGCTATTCCGGGCGCGGCATCGGGCCGGGCACGGTGTTCGGCCGCATGATGGCCGACAGCCTGCTGTCGGGCGACCCCGCCCGCCTGCCGCTGCCGCCGGTGCCTGCGCACAGCGAAAGCTGGACAGGCCTACGCCGCGCCTTTTTTGAAACCGGCGCGACGCTGACGCATCTGGTTAAGGCGCGGTTCTGACCGATCAGACCGAGCGGGTGATCCCGCCATCCACCCGGATGTTCTGCCCGGTGATATAGCCGCCGCCTTCGGAGGCCAGGAACGCGATGACCGAGGCGATCTCGTCATAGCTGCGCCCATAGCGACCCATGGGGATCTTGGCCTTGAACTCCTCCTTTTCCGGCAGGCTGTCGATGAAGCCGGGCAGGACGTTGTTCATGCGGATGTTCTCGGCGGCGTACCTGTCGGCGAAAAGCTTGGTGAACGCCGCCAACCCGGCCCGGAACACGCCCGAGGTCGGAAAGACCGGGTCGGGCTCGAAGGCCGCGAAGGTCGAGATGTTGATGATCGACCCACCGTCCTGCGCCTGCATGATCGGGGTCACCAGCCGGGTGGGGCGCACGGCATTCAGGAAATAGACCTCCATGCCGCGATGCCAGTCCTCGTCGGTCAGCTCCAGAACCGGCGCGCGGGGACCGTGCCCGGCCGAGTTCACCAGAACGTCGATCCGCCCCCAATGGGCCATCGCCGCATCCACCAGCCGCTGCAGGTCGTCATTCGACTGGTTCGAGCCGGTCACGCCCACGCCGCCTAGCTGAGCCGCCAACGCCTCGCCCTTGCCGGACGAGGACAGGATGCCCACCTTGAACCCGTCCGCCGCCAGCCGCCGCGCCGCATCCGCGCCCATTCCGCTGCCGCCGGCGGTGATCAGAGCCACTTTGTCCGTCATCTTCGTACTCCGTTTCCATCTGTCGCCAAGATGAAGCGTGGCCGACCGTTTGACCAATCAGTTCTTCTGCCCTATGGCTGTAGAAAATCTATTGTGTGGACGCTATGGCTGCCCTTCCCCCGCTGAACGCGCTGCGCGCCTTCGAGGCGTCGGCCCGCCACCTGAACTTCAGGCTGGCGGCGCAGGAACTGGGTGTCACCCAAGGGGCAGTGGCACAGCAGGTCCGGGGCCTCGAGGCGCGGCTGGGCACTCCGTTGTTCGACCGCCTGCCGCGCGGCCTGCGCCTGACCGAGGCCGGACGGCGGTTCCACGCGCCCCTGCGCCGCGCTTTCCGTCTGATCGAAGAGGCGGTCGATGATCTGTCCGGCCAGCGCCAGATCACCCTGTCGGTCACGCCCAGCTTTGCCTCGAAATGGCTGGTGCCGCGGCTGGGTGATTTCACCGCGCGGCATCCGGATGTCTTAGTGCAGGTCGATGCGCGCGAGCGGCTGGCTGATTTTCAGACGGACGGGGTGGATATCGCGGTCCGGCAGGGCCGCGCACCGTTTGGCGATGGCCTGGTGGCCGAGCCGCTGTTCTCTACCGAATTCGTCGTGGTCGGCAGCCCCGACCTGGCCGCGCAGGTGACATCGGCGCAAGACCTGCTGGCGCATGTACTGTTGAGCGATTCTCATGGCCTTTGGCCGCTGTTTCTGGATCGCGCCGGTGTGCAGGGGCGCCCGAGGATGATGAATTTCAATCAGACCAGTCTGGCCATTGACGCCGCCGTGGCCGGGCAGGGCTTTGCGCTGGCCAATGCGCTACTGGTCGCCGCCGAGCTGACGACGGGGCGGTTGGTGCAACCGCTGGCGCAGGTGCTGCTGGACGGTCTGGGGTTCCATATCGTCACCCCGCGCAAGCCTCGGCAGCCGGATCTTGTGGCGCTGATGCGCGACTGGCTGCGGGCTCAGGCCTGAAGCGTGGCGGCAATCGCCGCGATCCGCCCCCGCAGCCAGCGATGGGCGGGATCGTTGGCGAACCGCTGATGCCAGACCATGTAGATCGACACCGGCTGACAATCGAAGGGCAGGGGCGCACAGTCCAGTGCCGCCAAAGGCCCTTGTTTCATCAGCGCTGTGTCGGTCGAGATCAGATCGGTGCCCTTCACGAAGGCCGAGATCGCGTTGAAATGCGGTAGAGTCACGGTGGGCGGGCGGATCTGGCTCTGGTCCACGCCGCGCATCACAGCCCGCGCGTTGCGCCCATCGGGAAACCGCACCTCGACATGGTCCGAAGCGCAATAATCGGCCCAGTCGGCGGGCGGGTCGCGCCGTTCGGCGTCGTAGAACACCATCAAACGGCTGCTCACCAGCAGTTTCTGAAAGATGTCGGGACCGTCCGGCGGCAGTGGGGTTAGCATCAGCTGGCACCGGTCGCTGCGCAGCAGTTCCGGGTCAGGCACACCCGAGGGCATGAACCCCAGCCGCAGCCGCACCCCATCAACCCGCGCCCCGCGCAGCAACTGCGGAAAGATCAGCTCGCGCGGCATGTCGTTGGTGGCGATCTGGACGGTGATCTCTTCGGACAGAGGGTCAAAGGGCCGCTCGTCGGTCAGGGCGCGCATCCCGTCCAGCACCTGCTGTACCGGGTCTTTCAGCGCCAGAGCCCGCTCGGTCGCGCGCAGCCCCTGGCCCGACCGTATGAACAGCGGGTCACCCAGCACTTGCCGCAGCTTGGCCAGCGTGTGGCTGATGGCCGATTGCGTGACGCCCAGCCGGTCAGCGGCCTTCGAGACCGAGTTTTCCTCGAGGATCGTCAGGAAGGTGCGCAGGACCTTGCCGTCTAGGTCCATGAAATCGATTTTCTTCATACCGTTTATTATCTGTCATGAATGGTATTGCTGTTCATGCCGCGCTAGGGGAAGCTTGGCAACAGGAGGCACGCGATGGGGATCCGCTTTTTCTCGGACAAAAACCGACCCGTTCACATGGGTCCTTATCCGCTCGAGCGGCTGCGGCGACAGGATACGCTGCCCGATCTGTCGGCGCTGGCCCCGATGTCGGTGCTGAGTTTTGACCGCCCCGAGCAGCCCCACAGCATCGTCAACGCGATGGGCGAGTTTCAAGCGATGCTGGACACCATCCGAGATGGCTTCGTCAATCCGGCCCGAGCCGAGATGCCCCATGACCCGGTCGAGCGCGCCAACCACCTGAAGGCATTCGGTTATTTCAACGATGCCTCGATGATGGGCTGCGGGCCTCTGCCGCCGCAGGCGCTGCTGGATCGGCCCCGGCGCAATCCCGATATCGACCGGCTGGCCCATGCGCTGCAGACCCGGCAGACGAAGACCCTGGCCTCGGGGATCGACGTGATCATGGCCGACCTGCGCGACAGCGTGGCAGCCCAGCCCGGGCCAATCACCGCCCATCGCCATGCGATCGTGTTCCTGTACGAACATCACCGCGACCCGGACCCGGCCGAGCCCGGTGCCGAATGGATCTTGGATGCGCAGGACCACCGCGCCTGCCTGCTGGCCACCGAAAACGCGGTGGTGATCGCCAATTACATCCGTCTGTTGGGGTATGACGCGCGGGCGCATTCGGTGATGTCCTCGGACGTGGACCTGCCGCGCCTTGCCGCCGCAGCCGGGTTGGTCTGGGCCGAGGGTGGCACCGCCGTGGCCCCTTGGCTGGGGCATCGGTTTGGCTTGGCCGCTGTGACCACCGAGATGGAAATCGCCCATGATCGCCCGCTGGCCCCGCGCGACCGGCAGCCGTGGTTCAGAACCCAAGGCCCCGCGTGGTGGCTGGGCGCTGGCTTTGCCAAAAACGCGCTGAACCGCGACCCTTTCGCCCGCCGCCGCTATGCCGATGGCGCGCACCCGTTCGAAACGCTCAAACGCGTGGACAGCCCGACCACCTATATCGACGAGGCAAACGTGGCCCGCGTGCCCAAACGCGCCGACATGTTCGCGCGGGCGCAGTTCGGCGATATGGGCAAACCGCTGCAGGATGCGGCCAAAGGCGGGCATTACGTCCGAAAATCCGCGCCCAGCTTCGCGCAAAGGCGTGCGCTGGGGGCGTTCGTCCTGCTGCAGGACGGCGACAGCGCCGATGGCCCCAAACCCAATGACGCAGATCGCAACGCCGCCAACCTGAAGGCGGCCAGCTATTTCCTTGGCGTCGATGCCGTGGGCCTCAGCCGGTGCCCCGATTGGGCGTGGTATTCCCACGACGCCACCGGCGAGGAAATCGTGCCGCCCCACGATCAGGCCGTCAGCATGATCATCGATCAGGGCTATGAGACGATGGAGGGCGCCTCGGGCGATGACTGGATCAGCGTCGCCCAGTCGATGCGCGCCTATCTGCGGTTCTCGCTTCTGGGCGGTGTGATCGCCCAGCAGATCCGCAACCTGGGCTACAAGGCCAAGGCGCATACGGTGATGGATGGCGAGGTGCTGCAACCGCCGCTGTTGCTGCTGTCGGGGCTGGGCGAGGTCAGCCGCATCGGCGAGGTGATCCTGAACCCCTATCTGGGCCCGCGCCTCAAGTCGGGCGTCGTGACGACCGACATGCCGATGGCGCATGACAAGCCCATCGACTTCGGCCTGCAGCGATTCTGCGAGAGCTGCAACAAATGCGCTCGCGAATGCCCCTCGGGGGCGATCACCGCTGGGCCCAAGCTGATGTTCAACGGCTACGAGATCTGGAAATCCGACAGCCAGAAATGCGCCACCTACCGGATCACCACGCCCGGCGGTGCGATGTGCGGGCGCTGCATGAAGACCTGCCCCTGGAATCTGGAAGGGCTGTTCGCAGAACGCCCCTTCCGCTGGGCCGCGATGAACATCCCCGCCGCTGCGCCCGCGCTGGCACGGTTGGATGATGCGCTGGGCAATGGCGGGCTGAACGACACCAAGAAGTGGTGGTGGGATCTGGAGCTTCAGTCCGACGGCGCTTATCGCCCCACGAAACACCCGTTGAACCGGCGCGGCCTGCAAAAGGATCTGGACCTGAAATACGAGGACCAGACCCTGGCCGTCTATCCCGCCCCGCTTGCGCCGCATCCCTGGCCCTACCCCTTTGCGATGGATCGCGAGGCCGGGATCGCCGCCTATCAGGCCATGGTCACGGCCGAGGAATACAAGGCCCGGCTGGCCGCCGGGGACATCTCGGTGGTGCATCGCTACACGATTGCCGGAGATGCTCCGGTCATGCGGGTCGAGGTGACGAAGGTCGAGAAGATGACGCCGTATGTCAGCAAATACGAGTTCTCGGCCCCGGATGGCGCGCCTCTGCCGGAATGGACGGCGGGCGCGCATCTGGACGTGCTGGTGGCCCCCGAGTTCCTGCGCCAGTATTCTATGTCGGGCGACCCCGCGGACCGGTCGAAATACCAGATCGGCGTGCTGCGCGAGAATGAAGGCCGCGGCGGATCGGCCCTGCTGCACCGGATCTTCACGCCGGGCCGCAAGGTGTTCGTGTCAAAACCGATCAACCATTTCGAACTGGACGAAACCGCCACCCGCACCCTGCTGATGGGCGGCGGCATCGGGATTACCCCAATGATCGCCTTCGCCCATCGCCTGCACGCGCTGGGGCGCGATTTCGATCTGCACTATTCCGTCCCCTCACGGGAAAAGGCCGGGTATCTGGCCGATCTGGCTGCCGCGCCCTGGGCGGACCACGTGCATCTGCATGTCTCGGACGAAGGCACCCGCGCCGATCTGGACTCGATCCTGGCGGGCTATCGCGACGGCTGGCATGTCTATACCTGCGGTCCCGACCGGTACATGGAGGCGGTGATGCAGGCTGCCGAACGTCAGGGCTGGCCCGAGGTGGCCCGGCATCTGGAGTATTTCTCGGTGCCCGAGCAGCCCGACTATGAAAACCACCCGTTCACCCTGCGGTTGGCACGGTCAGGGCGTGACCTTGAGGTGCCCGTCGACAAGGACGCGGCGCAGGTGCTGAACGAGGCCGGCATCCATGTCGACGTGAAATGCGCCGATGGCATCTGCGGCGTGTGCAAATGCGGGCTGATCGGGGGCGAGATCGAGCATCGCGATTTCGTCCTGTCGAACAAGCAGCGGGAATCGGCGCTGATTCTGTGCCAGAGCCGCGCGGCCGAGCCGGGCGGGGTGGTCGAGATCGACCTCTGACCCCGGTCGGAAAGCGACATTTGCAGGCAAAAAAATAGGTCGCGCGGGCCATGGACGCCGCCGCGCGGCTGCTCTAACGTCGCCCCAAACCCAGTGAACCCTGACCAACAGGCGCGAGGTACAATCATGCAATATCACCGCCCCGCCAGCTTTGCCGAAGCTTCGGATCTGGCTGCCCATGCAACGGGCATCACGCGGTTTCTGGCCGGCGGCACCGACGTCTTGGTGCAACTGCGGTCCGAGATCGTGACCCCCGACACCCTGATCGACATCAAGACCATCGACGGGGTGCGCGACATCACCCGCCACGCCGACGGAAGTTGGACGCTGGGCGTGGCCGTCACCGGTGCCGAGATGAACGAACACCCCCAACTGGGCCGAGAGTGGCCTGGTGTGGTCGAGGCGATGGACATGATCGGCTCGACCCAGATTCAGGGCCGTGCCACGCCGGTTGGCAACCTGTGCAATGGCTCGCCCGCCGCCGATTCCGTTCCGGCCATGGTTGCTGCGGGGGCGAGCGTGACGGTGACCGGCCCCGCGGGCGATCGGGTCGTGGCGGTCGAGGACATCCCGACCGGCCCCGGCAAGACCTCGCTGGCGCAGGGCGAACTGATCTCGGCCCTGCACATCCCGGCGCGGGGCGAGAACGGCGGTGACGCCTATCTGCGCTTCATACCGCGCACCGAGATGGACATCGCCGTGGTCGGAGTGGGCGTGAACCTGCGCATCGATGGCGACACCATCACCGAGGCCCGTGTTGCGCTGGGCGCCGTGGCGCCTACCGTCCTGCTTGTCGAAGACTGCGCCCGGGCGCTGATCGGCACCACGCTGGACGATGCCGCGTTGGCGGCGCTGGCCGCCGCCGCCTCGGCCGCCTGCAAACCCATCGACGACAAACGCGGCACGATCGAATTCCGCACCGAAGTGGCCGGCGTTCTGGCAAAACGCGCCGCGAAAATCGCCTATGCCCGCGCCAAGGGAGAGACCGCATGACCAAGCATCACGTCACCACCACCGTCAACGGCGACACGGTCGAATACCTGTGCGACGCGCGCGAAACCCTACTGGACTGTCTGCGCGACAAGTTGAACCTGACCGGCGCCAAGGAAGGCTGCGGCACCGGCGATTGCGGGGCCTGCTCGGTCACGCTGGACGGGCGGCTGGTCTGTTCCTGCCTGGTGCTGGGGGTCGAGGCCGAAGGCAAGCAAATCGAAACCATCGAAGGCATGGCCGAGGGCGAAACCCTGCACCCGCTGCAGCGCAAGTTCATCGAACATGCCGCGCTGCAATGCGGGGTCTGCACGCCGGGCGTTCTGGTCGCCGCCAAGGCGCTGCTGGAAAAGAACCCCGACCCGACCGAGGAAGAGGCCCGCTATTGGCTGGCCGGCAACCTGTGCCGCTGCACGGGTTATGACAAGATCATCCGCGCCGTTCTGGACACGGCCGCCGAGCTGCGGGAGGCTTCGTAATGGCACTCGACGATCGCAAGTCGCACTTCACCTTCGTGGGCACCCGCCCGAACCGCCCCGACGGGCTGGACAAGGTCACGGGCCGCGCCCGGTTCGGGGCCGACGTGACCGCGCCGGGCATGCTGTTCGGCGCCATCCTGCGCTCGCCCCACGCCCATGCGCGGATCGTCCGGATCGACACCTCGAAGGCCGAGGCGCATCGGGACGTGAAGGCCGTGGTCACCCGCGCCGATTTCGCCGATGTCCCGTTCAAGCCGGGGCTTGAGGGCGAATTCTGGAACGTTCTGGAAAACGTCATGGCCGGGGAAAAGGCGCTCTATGACGGGCATGCCGTGGCGGCGGTTGCGGCCAGTTCGGCGCTGGCGGCGCGGGATGCGCTCAAGCTGATCGAGGTCGAATACGAGGTGCTGCCCCATGTCACCGACGTGGACAAGGCTATGGCGCCCGACGCACCGGTGATCCGCGAAGGCGCGGCCGATTATTCGGTGCCCGAGGGCATGCATCCCAACGTCGTGCGCTATCACGAAAGCGGTCACGGCGATGTCGAGGCGGGCTTTGCCGAGGCCGATCTGGTGATCGAGGATCACTTCGTCACCGAGGCCACCCACCAGGGCTATATCGAACCGCACGCCTGCCTTGCCTCGCTGGGCGCTGACGGCAAGGGCGAGCTGTGGTGCTGTACGCAGGGCCACTGGATCGTGCAGAAGACCTGTGCCGCGCTGCTGGGGATCGAAACCGCGCAGCTGCGCGTGACCGCATCGGAAATCGGCGGCGGGTTCGGCGGCAAGACCACCGTATTCATCGAACCGGTGGCGCTTGCGCTGTCGCGCAAGGCCAACCGTCCGGTCAAGATCGTGATGTCCCGGTCAGAGGTTCTGCGGGCCACGGGGCCGACTGCCTCGGCCTCGATGGACGTCAAGATCGGCATGAAAAAGGATGGCACCATTACTGCCGCCCAGGGCGTGTTCCGCCTGCAAGGCGGTGCCTTTCCGGGCGCGCCAGGCGACATGACCGCGATGTGCGCCTTTGCCCCCTACAACCTGACCAACGTGCGCCAGGTGGGGTATGACGTGATGTCCAACCGCCCGAAACAGGCCGCCTATCGCGCGCCCGGCGCGCCGATGGGGGCGTTTGCGGTAGAGTCGGTCATCGACGAGCTGTGCAAGAAATTGGGCCTCGATCCGATCGAGGTGCGCCTCAAGAACGCAGCGCGCGAGGGCGCCAAGGCCAGCTACGGCCCCACCTATGACCGGATCGGCCTGGTCGAAACGCTCGAGGCGGCCAAGGCGCATCCCCACTACTCGGCCCCGCTGAAGCCGGGGCAGGGGCGCGGCATCGCCTGCGGGTTTTGGTTCAACCACGGCGGCGAGACGTCGGTGTCGCTGGCCCTGTCCGAAGACGGCTCGGCGCAGCTGATGGTCGGTACGCCCGATATCGGCGGCTCGCGCGCGTCGATGGCGCTGATGGCGGCCGAAGTGCTGGGCATCCCGTACGAGAACATCCGCGTGACCATCGCCGACACCGCCACGCTGGGTTACAACGACGTCAGCCACGGCTCGCGCGTGACCTATGCCAGCGGTCTGGCCACGATAAAGGCGGCGCAGCACGCGGTCGAGAAACTGTGCGAACGCGCGGCGGCCAAATGGGGCATCCCCGTGGACGCGGTGAAATGGGAAAACGGCTGCGCGGTGCCATCCGGCCCCAACGCGGGCGACTTCGACCCGCTGCCGCTGGCCGAGATCACCGCTGACATGGGGCGCACCGGCGGCCCGATTTCGGGCCATTTCGAGGCGACCCCCGAAGGCGCAGGCGTGTCGTTCGGCACCCATATCGTCGATGCCGAGGTCGATCCCGAAACCGGCAAGACCTCGATCACCCGCTACACGGTCATCCAGGACGCAGGCAAGGCGATCCACCCCGCTTATGTCGAGGGCCAGTACCAGGGCGGCGCGGCGCAGGGCATCGGCTGGGCGCTGAACGAGGAATACATCTATGGCGAGGATGGCCGGCTGCAGAATCCGGTGTTCCTCGACTATCGTATTCCGGTGGCCAGCGACCTGCCGATGATCGACACGGTGATCGTCGAAGTGCCCAACCCCGGCCACCCGTTCGGCGTGCGCGGTGTGGGTGAAACCGGCATCGTGCCGCCGCTGGCGGCCATCGCGAATGCGGTTTCGAACGCGGCGGGCGTGCGGATGCGGCAACTGCCGATGTCGCCGCCGCGCATTCTGGCCGCGCTCAAGGACAATGGTTGAGGTCCATCTCTGGTCCGGCCTCCGGTCTCTGACCGGGGGTCAGGAGGTGGTCGAGGTTGAGGCCGAGACAACCGGCGAGCTGCTGCGCGAACTGGTGCGTCTCCATCCGCAATTGCAGGCGCCGATCGATGCGGGCGTGTCCATTGCCGTCAATGGCAGGATCATTGCAGCGGGTTTGTCCGAACCCATTCCCGACGGGGCCGAGGTCTATCTGATGCAGAGGTTGCGGGGCGGCTAGGCGGGGAAAGACACGGTCATTTCGGCGACAGGGCCTGATGATCGGTCCTTCCCCTGACCCTGCCGAAGTACCCCCTCGTTAAAAAAACACCATAAAACAGATCAGCAGGGGTGAGTTCCACCTGTATCCGAATATGGGCATATGTGGTGCCGAAAGGTGTCATAATTTTGTGATTTTGCCCGTTTGCATCCTGACGTCGCGTCAACATGACGCTTCGGTTCGTCATGGCCAGCGCGCTGCTTGAGTCTGGCGGATGCAGAGGCAAACCGTGCGATTTTGGCGCGGAAATTGGTCAGTCTGCGGCCCGTTTTCCAAAGATCCGTGTAAACCAGCCTCTATTTTTCTGCGGAGGTGCAGCAATCGGTTCGGGGCTGGTTGCCGGCTGGTAGTCCTTGAAGATTTCAAAACCCTGCTGGGCAGTGTTCAAGGCGCTTTCCAGAAGCCTTTCTTCTTCGGGGTCAAATATACCTCGGGCGGCATTCTGGAATGCCTGGGCAAAAGGCTGGTCAATATTCAGATGGTCAGGTGCAGGTTTCTGTTTCGTGGTCGCCTGCAGCGAGACGTTGAACCGTGCCTCGATCAGGGGGCGTTCTTCGTCCCATTTTGCAAGCACATCGTCGAAAACCTTTTTCGGCAGGAAGGTTTTATTTGAATCGTCAAATTTTTCCCCGAGGCCTTTTACTTTGGGGTGTGTCGTTGGGTTCTGCCTGATACTAAAGACGCCCAGTTCTTTCCGGAAGCCCATCAACACCAACCCGGTCTTGTAGCCGAATGATCTAGTGTTTGCGTATTTTTCCGGCCCGTCTTCAAGGTACGGTATATGTAAAGCCTGACAGAAATCGCGCACGACGCCGATCCGGGCAGCTTGTTCGTAGGAGCGAACCAGCATCGTCCCGTGCTGTGCAAATTCAGCAAGAGAATCCTTATAGCCCTTGTGAACATATCGTCTGGCAATTCTCGGCAGAGCCTTCAGGAATTGGGGATACGCTTCGGCGCTTCCGGCAATGCCTTGCAATGTTCTGGAGTTGATAAGGTCAATAGGATGCCGGAGATAGGCCAGAAAAATAACTTCGATGTTTTTGGGCAGGCCGGAAAATACTTCGGTACGAAGGCCTTGCACAGAATTGAAGAGGGTCTCATCCGAGATCAGAAAAGAGTGCAAGTGTTCGGACACGGCAAACTCGCGAAGTTCCTGTGCCCAATCGATCGATGTGGCCGGGACGTCCCGCCGGGGCGTTTTGAAAAAATATTCGGACCCGTCAATTTGGGGGACGCCAATCGGGTTTTCATCTGCAATTTTCGGGCGCCTGGACAGATCGAACGGGAAGGCGATGCCTGCCTCCCGCAGCTGCGGAGCATGTCTGACAAGGTACCTTTGAATGGATGTCGTGCCCGTTTTGGGCAGCCCCACATGAAAAACAAGACGTTTCGGAGTCATGGAAATACCTCTGCTGCGGGTTGGGTACAGCACCACACCGAGCCGCGCAAGCTACGCCGCAACACGTCTAAATCCTGCAATTTCAAGAGAGATGGTGCTGCTGGAGAGAATTGAACTCTCGACCTCTCCCTTACCAAGGGAGTGCTCTACCTCTGAGCTACAGCAGCGCTGTGGGCGGGTGATTAGACTCAAACGAAACGGGGCGCAAGGGTCTCTGGACGGTTTTTTTCACCTCCTGTAGAGAAAGATCATGTCAGACAAAAATTCACCCAAAACACACGGCAAATCCGGCGATACGCGCGAGGATCGGCTCAAGGCCGCTCTCAAGGCGAATCTCGCGCGGCGCAAGGCGCAGGCCAAGGCGCGGGCGGGTTCGGACGGCAAGGCCGGTCAGGACAAGGGCTAGAGCAGATGGATTCGATTCTTGTAACGGGCAACGGGCCGCTTCATGGCCGAATCCCGATCGCGGGGGCAAAGAATGCCTGCCTCACCCTGATGCCGGCCACGCTGCTCAGCGAAGAACCGCTCACGCTGACCAACGCGCCGCGTCTGAGCGACATCAAGACCATGACCGCGCTGCTGCAGTCGCTGGGGGCCGAGGTGTCGGCCCTGCAGGACGGGCAGGTTCTGGCGATGTCCAGCCACGACCTGACCAGCCACACCGCCGATTACGAGATCGTGCGCAAGATGCGTGCCTCGAACCTCGTTCTGGGGCCGCTCTTGGCGCGATTCGGTCAGGCAGTGGTTTCGCTGCCGGGCGGCTGCGCCATCGGGGCGCGCCCGATGGACCTGCATGTCGAGGGGCTGGAAGCCCTGGGCGCTGAGATTGAGCTGAAGGACGGCTACTTGCACGCCAAGGCGCCGAACGGGCTGAAGGGCGCGGTGCATGAAATGCGCTTTGCGTCGGTGGGGGCCACCGAAAACATCGTCATGGCGGCGACCCTGGCCAAGGGCACGACGGTTCTGAAAAACGCCGCGCGCGAACCCGAGATCGTCGATCTGGTGCAATGCCTGCGCAAGATGGGCGCGCAGATTCAGGGCGAGGGGACCTCGACCATCGAGATTCAGGGCGTCGACCGGCTGCATGGCGCGACGCACCAGGTGGTGACCGACCGGATCGAACTGGGCACCTACATGCTGGCCCCCGCCATCTGCGGCGGCGAAGTCGAGCTGCTGGGTGGCCGCCTGTCGCTGGTCGAATCCTTCGTGGAAAAGCTGACTGCCGCCGGGGTCGATGTCGAGGAAACCGAACAGGGCCTGAAGGTCTCGCGCAGGAATGGCCGGGTGCGTGCGGTCGACGTGGTGACCGAGCCGTTCCCCGGCTTTCCCACCGATCTGCAGGCGCAGATGATGGCGCTGATGTGCACGGCCGATGGGGTTTCGGTGCTGGAGGAGCGGATTTTCGAGAACCGCTTCATGCACGCCCCCGAACTGGTGCGGATGGGCGCGCAGATCGAGGTGCATGGCGGCACCGCGACGGTGACCGGGGTCGAGCGCCTGAAGGGCGCGCCGGTGATGGCCACCGATCTGCGGGCCTCGGTCTCGCTGATCCTGGCCGGTCTGGCGGCCGAGGGCGAAACACTTGTCAGCCGGGTCTATCATCTTGACCGCGGATATGAGCATGTGGTCCGCAAGCTGGAAGGCGTGGGCGCCAAAATCGAACGGATCAAGGGCTGATGGCAGACGCAACATTCGAAGACGGGCGCGAGGCGCCGCTGAACCTGGGCGCGTTGGACGCCGACGACCTGCGGGTGATCGCGGCGCTGGGGCAGGATGCCGTCTTTCCGGCCAGCGAGATGACCTGGCAACCGGCCCGCCGCCGCTTCGCCCTGCTGCTCAACCGGTTCCGGTGGGAAGACAAGGAGGCCGCCGAGCGCCGCGACCGCCCCTACGAGCGGGTGCAGTCGGTGCTGGTGTTCGATTCGGTCCTGGCGGTGGCCAGCCAGGGCATCAACCGGTCCGACAAGGACCTGATCCTGTCGCTGCTGGATATCGAGTTCCACCCGGCCGAGGACGGTGCTGGCGAGGTGCTGCTGACGCTGGCCGGCGATGGCGCGATTCGTCTGACGGTCGAGGCGCTCGAGGCCACGCTCAGGGACGTCACGCGCCCGTACCGCGCGCCCTCGGGGCATGCGCCCAAGCACCCGGTCTAGGTGAGGAACAAGCGCGGGATATCCCAGACCTTCTCGGGTGCGCCGAAAGGCACTGAAATTCGCCGTGCCACCGTGTTCGACGTGTTCGAGATGAACCGGGTTCTGACCCGCTCGATCGAGAGGCTCTGTACCAAGGATCACGGCAACGCCCCGGACGTGATTGCCCGCTGGACGGCGAACAAGACCCCGCAGGCGCTGCGGGACGACCTGCCGAACTAGGATGGCGAGGTCTGGCTGTTGCTGGGGGATGGCAGGCTGGCCTCGGTCGGGGCGCTGGGCGAGGTTGAGCCGGGGCGGGGCACCGGGCGGATCACCCTCAACTATGTTGACCCGGATTTCCTGGGGCAGGGCGCAAGCTCTGCCATGCTCTCGCATCGCGAATCGCGCCTCTCGGCCCTCGGCGTGACCGAGGCGCGTGTCACCAGCACCGCCACCGCGCGCCGGTTCTACTTGTCGCGCGGGTGGGTGGACGCAGGACCGCCGGGCGCTGGATCGTCGGATACCCGATGCGCAAATCGCTGCACCCCTGATCTAAGCCCTTGAGGCGCGGGCCGCCCCCGGATATTCCCCGCAGGACTGCCGGAGACACCATCATGCCCGTTTTCCTTGATACCACTGCGCCCGACTTCGAAACCGCCTTCGCCGACCTGCTCTCGGCCAAGCGCGAGGACAGCCCGGACGTGGACGCGGTCGTCGCGCAGATCATAGCGGACGTTCGGTCGCGCGGTGATACCGCCGTGATCGAGCTGACCGCGAAATTCGACCGGCTGGAGCTGACGCCGGAAACCCTGGCCTTCACGGCCGAGGAAATCGACGCCGCGATCGAAGATGTCGCGGTCGAGGACCGCGCGGCGCTGGAACTGGCCGCCGGGCGCATCCGGGCCTATCACGAACGCCAGATGCCGCAGGATCTGGAATGGACCGACGAGGCGGGTGCGACCCTGGGCTGGCGCTGGTCGGCGGTGTCCGCCGCGGGGCTTTACGTGCCGGGCGGGCTGGCCTCTTACCCCTCGTCGGTGCTGATGAACGCGATCCCGGCCAAGGTTGCGGGGGTCGAACGTCTGGCCATCGTGGTGCCCACGCCGGACGGACAGGTCAACCCGCTGGTCCTGCTGGCCGCGCGCCTGTCGGGCGTTGACGAGATCTACCGCATCGGCGGCGCGCAAGCGATTGCGGCGCTGGCCTATGGCACCAAAACCATCGCGCCGGTGGACAAGATCACCGGGCCGGGCAACGCTTTTGTCGCGGCGGCCAAGCGGCGGGTGTTCGGCAAGGTCGGCATCGACATGATCGCGGGGCCGTCCGAGATCCTGGTGATCGCAGACAAGGACAACGATCCCGACTGGATCGCGCTGGACCTGCTCAGCCAGGCCGAGCATGACGAAAGCGCCCAGTCCATCCTGATCACCGACGACGCCGCTTTCGGCCGCGCGGTGGCCGAGGCGGTGGACAAGCGGCTGGAAACGCTCGAGCGCCGCGCGATCGCCGGGGCCAGCTGGCGCGACTATGGCGCCATCATCACCGTGCGCGATCTGGACGAGGCCGCGGCCCTGTCGAACCGCATCGCGCCGGAACACCTGGAACTGTGCGTGGCTGATCCGGTGGCGCTCAGCCAAAAGACGATCCACGCCGGCGCCATTTTCCTGGGCCAGTACACGCCCGAGGCCATCGGCGACTATGTCGGCGGCCCGAACCATGTGCTGCCCACCGCGCGTTCGGCGCGGTTCTCGTCGGGCCTTTCGGTTATGGATTTCCTCAAGCGAACCACGCTCAGCCGCATGACGCCCGAGGCTCTGCGTGCCATTGGCCCGGCGGCCGAGCAGCTTGCGCAGTCGGAAAGCCTTGAGGCGCACGGGCTATCGGTGGGGGCGCGGCTCAAGCGGCTGAACGGCTGATCTAGGGACAATTGCGGTGGGGTCACATCCGGCCCGGGACTGCCGCGGCCGGCGCAAAACCACTTGCGGTGGTCGTCCGACCCGTGCGTTTTTTACCGGTGATGTCTTAGGACAAACCCGGAGCCGAAATTGGAACGTGTCGCAACCCTCTGGATCGGAGAGCGCTTCAGCTTTATGGAGCATCTGTGCCTGAAGTCCTTTGCCGATCTCGGCCAGACTCCGATCGTCTATCATTATGGCGAGTTGCAGGACATTCCGAGTTACGTCGAGGCCCGCGACGCACGCGAGATTTTCGATACGCCCGAGATCTATCGCGATCCGATCACGCGGTCGGTCGCCGTGCACGCGGACCTGTTCCGCCTGAAACTGCTGCAGCAGACCGACCAGATATGGGTCGATGCCGACGCCTATGCGGTCAAACCTTTCCAGACCGATCAGGGCTATTTGTTTCCAGCGGCCAACCGCAGGCGGCAACGCATCATGAATGGCGTTCTTGCCCTGCCGATCGACAGCCCGGCCCTGGCCGAAATGTGCGCCTTTGCCTTTGACGGCGATCTGGTGCCGCCCTGGTGGCCCGAGGAACAGCAGCGCGCCTATCTTCAGATCTTCGGGCGCTCGACCTACTGGAGCCTGCCGATCTTCAGCTTTGGCCCGCCGATGTTGTTTCACTACCTTTTTCCGACGCCGGAACATGCCAAGGCCGTCTCGCGGAAATCGCTGTATGCGATTCCGCTGCGCCACCGGGCACTGTGGAACGAGCCGGATCAGGACAAGCTTGAGTTCCTGGACTGGCAGAACCAAACTTCGATCCATTTCTACGGGTCCTGGTTCCGCAAGATATTCAAGGACCGCGACATCAATCCCGGCTCGCTGGTTGACACCTTGCTGCGCAAGCACGGCATCGACCCCAACGATCACCCCATCTAACCTTGCGTCCGGCCGGTTTCGCGCGTTGTCCCGCGGGCATAGGTGCGCTAGGTCTGGCCTGACCTGAACGGAAGTCGATGACCATGACCCGCATTTCGCATATCGAACTGGACGATCGAAACCTGCCGCCGCCCACGCCGGAAATCGAGCAGGAGCGCAAGGTCGCCATCTATGATCTGCTCGAGGAAAACTCGTTCACGCTGCCCAAGCGCGACGACCGAGTGGTGCCCGATGGCCCCTATCACCTGCAGCTGTCGATCCGCGACAAGCGGCTGGTGTTCGACGTCAGCACCGAAGATAGCCAGAAAGCCGCCGAGTTCCACCTGTCGCTGGGCCCGTTTCGGCAGGTGGTCAAGGACTACTTCCAGATCTGCGAAAGCTACTTCGATGCGGTCAAGACCCTGCCGCCCAGCCAGATCGAAACCATCGACATGGCCCGGCGCGGCATCCACAACGAAGGCAGTCGGGTCCTGCAGGAACGGCTGGAGGGCAAGGCCGAGATCGACGCCGATACCGCCCGCCGCCTGTTCACGCTGATCTGCGTGCTGCACTTCGGAGGTTGACGGGTGAAGCCTCTGCCGCATTCGGTCCTGTTCTGCTGCGACCACAACGCGGTGCGCTCGCCCATGGCCGAAGGTATCATGAAGAAATTCTATGGCACGGGCACCTACGTGCAGTCGGCCGGTGTGCGCAACGACTTGGAAATCGACGGGTTCAGCATCGCCGTCTGCCAGGAGATCGACGTGGAACTGTCACGCCACCGGTCGCGGTCGTTCGACGAGATGCAGGAATGGGGCGACGATCTCAGCTCCTTCGATCAGATCGTGGCCCTGTCGCCAGCCAGCCAGCGCAAGGCGCTGGAACTGACGCGGGTTTTTCACCTGGATGTCGAATACTGGCCAATAATGGACCCTACCGGACTGGGCGAGACGCGCGAAGAAAAGCTACACCACTACCGTCAGACCCGCGATCAGATCATCAAGCACCTGAAGGATCGCTGGGGGGAACCTACGGAGATCGCATGACCCAGACTGTCCAAGCCTATTTCGATGCCTTCAACGCCGGGGATGTGGCCGGCATGCTGACCTGCCTGTCCGACGACGTGGCCCATCACGTGAACGAAGGCCAGATCCGCGTCGGCAAAGACAAATTCGCCGAATTCTGCGCGCATATGAACCGCTGCTATCGCGAGACCCTGACCGACATTGTGGTCTTCGAGGCAGAGGGCGGCACCCGCGCCGCCGCCGAATACATCGTTATCGGCACCTATCTGGAAACCGATGCCGGCCTGCCTGCGGCCTCGGGTCAGACCTATCGCCTGCCCGCCGGGTCGTTCTTTGACCTCGAGGACGGCAAGATCACCCGTGTGACCACCTATTACAACCTGGCTGACTGGGTGAAGCAGGTGTCGGGTGGCTGAGGTCACTGCCGTCCGCGCCCTGACCGGCGAGGCGTTGTCGGCGGCGCTGGACGACGTGGCGCGGCTGCGCATCTCGGTGTTCCGCGATTGGCCCTATCTCTATGACGGCGATCTGGACTATGAGCGCAGATACCTGCAATCCTACCGCGACAGCGACCGGGCGATCGTCGTCGGCGCCTTTGACGGCGACCGGCTTGTGGGGGCCGCGACCGGCGCGCCGCTTGCCGACCATGCCGAGGATTTCGCAGCCGCTTTCGACGGCACCGGGCTGGAGTTGTCGCAGATCTTCTACTGCGCCGAATCCGTACTGCTACCCGACTATAGGGGGCAGGGCGTCGGACATGCGTTCTTTGATCTGCGCGAGGGTCACGCGCGGGGCTTGGGCTTCGCCAAGTCTGCCTTCTGCGGCGTGCAGCGTCCGGACGACCACCCGATGCGGCCCGCAACCTACCGCCCACTGGACGATTTCTGGCGCGCGCGCGGGTACAGTCCGCTGCCCGGCGTGATCGCCCAGTTCTCGTGGAAGGATCTGGGCGAGGCGTCGGAAACCCTGAAACCGCTGCAGTTCTGGATCAGGGATTTGTAAGGCGGCCCTGCTCCGGCTTTCAGGGGGCCGGTCAATCATGGTTTTCGGAGTTCGGATGAACGACCGCTGTGCTGGCGCTTCGTTCATTCGGCGATGACCACATTCGGCCTGCGCAACGTCAAATTCACCGTTTCCACTCCAGCTTATGAAGTAAATGCCTTCCTTCAAAACCTTTGAAAAACACAGATACGGGCTCTGAAAACTTCATGTCCGGAGCGTTCTCAGCCATGGTGCATGTGGCGTTGGATACCAAGATCTGACCAGCAGAGGCCATGGTTGTTATCCTGGCAGCCTTGTTTACCACAGCACCAAAGAAGTCACCGCGATTCTGAACGACTTCTCCGGTGTGGATGCCGATGCGCAAACCAAGTTGCGGGTCCTGATTTTGGGAAACAACGGCCTTCTGCATTTCAACGGCAGCTTTCAAGGCTTGCTGTGCCGAAGGGAAGCTCGACAACGTGCCATCTCCAAGGGATTTCACGAACTGACCGCCCTGCGCCTCCACGATGTCTGCAATATCGCGAAAGTGGTCATTGATCAGGCTCGACCAGCGTGCATCGCCCAACTCAGCCGCCAATTCCGTGCTGGCTTCCAGATCGGTGAACAGGATCGAAGCCAATCCCTCAGATTGTTCCAGCTTCGGACCTTCGTCTCTCGCCGCATCGACCAGCCGCTGTATGGCTGTTTGTTCCGTGCCCATATGAACAGCGTTCGGTACTGGTGCAGAACCATGTCGCTGAACTATTTTCCACCGGGCCCCATCCAAAACAAACACGTGTGTTTCGCGTTGAAGGCTGGGTTCGGGCAAACCTGAAAAGTGGACCCGATAAACGAAAGACGCCCAGCCGGTTTCGCCGTTCTCGAACGCCTCGGCCTCGATTTCTTCCACGGCAAGTATGTCGGGCACTTCGCTGAAAAAGTCGGCAACCCCTTCGCTTACAACCGAACCGTTCCAATATTCGTTCTCGGCCGTGCCAATGAAGCGCATTTCTTCGGCGGTAGAGAAAAAGCCCGGCAGAATTTCGGTGTTGCGGGTGAGGATGGCCTGATGCATCCGGCGCGAAATCGCAAGCAACTCTGGAGACGGCCGTATCATCTTGCTGTGTACGGCGGTCTGAGCAGATTTGTGGCTTCGCGTTCTGGCACAATCAACTCCGATGGGGTTACCCAGACTATGCTGATGGTCGGCGTTTCTCCAATCAAGGTTTATTTGTTCCGGAGAATCGACGGCGTCGGCTTCGATTTCACATCAGCATTGGCGCTTTCTTCGTATCGATCAGGGCAATTCATCTATACACCTCTCGCCTGTAGCCCATAGCTTTGCCGGACCTGTTTCTGCGGCGGGGCCGGCAGGGTCCAGTCGAAATCTGCGATCGAGAACGCCCTCTAAGGGTTCGAGGAAGGGCCCCTAAATGACAAAACAAAGCGTCTTGGCAAAGCCGATCCCGGCATGGGGCGGATCCAGACGCTGGCTTAAGCGAGCGTTGTGACGCTGATCGTCAACTACATAACATGTGACCCTGAGGCGGAGCGCAACAAACGCGACAAAGTTATCTTCGGTATCCGAATCCGAAAGCACGTGAAGCCGTGCGCAGTTTTATCTCGGAGATCGTTGTCTCTCCGGCCGACGAAGACGGCGTGCCGGTCGAGGTCAAGGGCTGCCTCGGCGCCTTGGTTTCTAACCGTTCGGAAAAGGTGGGGGGTTTGGTGGTAGCGGAGGAGGGACTTGAACCCCCGACACGCGGATTATGATTCCGCTGCTCTAACCAACTGAGCTACTCCGCCAAGGTGAGTGGCGATTTACGGGAGGTGCCCGAGAGGGTCAAGAGGGAAAAATACTCAATCCACCAGATTTCTTTCTGGTCAGGCCTGTCTCGGTTTGGAAGGCGCCGGGTCGGTTCGCGGAGCATTGTTTGCGACGCGACGGACGAAATCTGCGCATTCATCGGGCGCCGTCATCGGAATCATGTGGCCCCGCCCTGCAAGCCGCTCGTACACGAGACCGAAGTCAGCCATGGATGCGCCTTGGCATTCCGGCGACAGGATCGGGTCGTCGGCGCCGAACAGGATCCCGCCGGGAACCCGCAAGTCGCCATAGCGCGCGACCTGCGAGTCAATGCTCGCGTCCACACCGGCCAAATCCTGCGATCCGGTCACATAGGCCGACGGCCGCAGGCCCAGGGCGCCCCCGGCGCGGTCCAGAAAGTCATCCGGCGCCGGCTCGGGGGCGAAGGCCTGGTCGATGACATGCGGCGCCGTGAGTCTGGCCAGCGGCACCGCGATCGTGTTGGCGATCAGATGGCGCACCCTTTCGCTGCGGATCTCCAGCGCCTTGAAGATGGCAGGGGTCTCGGGCACCCGATGCGTCAACGGCGCCAGCAAGGCCAGACCGCGGACGTGGTTGGGGTAGTCCAGCGCCATGGCCAACGAAACCGCTCCGCCAAGGGAGTGTCCGACCAGAAGCGGGTCTTTGACGTGGATCGCCTGCAGGAACTCGTGGATCATGCGGGCTTGTTCGGGCAGGGTTGCCAGCCGCGCGCAATCTCGGGTCGAATACCCGCAGCCGGGACGGTCCAGCGCGATCACGTAAAACCTGTCGGTCAGCCGGTCGGCCATTTCATAGGTGAAGTGCTGCAACTGCCCGGTCAGCCCGTGGATCATCACAAGGGCCGGTCTGGACGGGTCGCCCGCGGCGACATAGTGGATACTGCCACCGTCAACCGGCACGATCCGCCCCGCCTGCGGCACGCGTCTGGTGCCTGTCTTCGTCAGGTAGCGTGTCCACAGGTGCAGCCCGATGAGCAGCAGGCAGACTGCGGTCACGGCGATCGGCAGCAGGGTCATCGGCAGGGCCTCGTGTCAGGGCGTGTCGCCCATGAGGATAGGCCAAGAGCGGCACCAAGAGGAACCCACCGCCGGATCAGTCGTCATTCAGGTCGCCGGGCCGGGGGCGCGGCAGTTGGTCCAGCAGACGGAACACCTGCGCCCGACAGGCCGGGCCGGTCCAGTCCGGCGGACAGAAGCCATCGGGCAAGTCGGGCAGACGCAGAACGACGCGCCGCCACCGGTGCACGATCAAAGTGCGCAGGGTACCGATCTGACAGGGCGTGGGCTCCCAACTGGCCGGGCGCTCTTGGGACACGTGGCGGACGGTCTCGTGCAAGGATCGGCAAGCCGCGCGCAGATCCGACGGGAACAGCTTTTCATGCACCCATTGCGGAACCGAGCGGGCAGTAACCTCAAGGATCAGCAGCTCGTCCTGGTCCTCGGGCGGTGCCCCCGATCCCAACGCGGCGTTGCGCGCGATCGGCGTGTAATCGTGGCTGAGCAGAATGTCCTCGAGCAGCCGGGTGCCGGTGCCATCCTCGGCGATCAGAAGGTGCAACGGCGCATCTGGCGCAGGGTCGCGGGCATAGATGCGCGGGGTGACCCGGGCCGACTGCGTGCGGCCATATTCGGTCAGGAAATGCATCGAGACGCGCCCGATCCGGTCGCTTTCGATCCAGCCATCCTTGCGCAGACGGTGCAGGGCGACGCGGATCGCCTCGGGCTTGATGCCCATCGGTTCGATGATGCGGCCCAGCGCCCCACCCGATATCTTGGCGCCGCGCTCCTGCGCCATGTCGCCGAACAGCGACACGATGATCGACCAGACCCGCTGATTCTGCGGGTCGGCCAATTCGGCCACGGCCTTGGTGAACCACGGATGCGCGTTGGTCATACACTCAGTCTATCCGGCCTGGCGGTGCAAGAAAAACACTTTGCCCTGCGCTCAGTAGGCGTTCATGGTCAGCAGTTCGTATTCGGCGACCTTCTCGTCATCCTGATTGGTCAGGGTCACGTGCCAGCGCACCTCGCCATAGTCGTCGGTGCGGCGGGTCTTTTGCTTGACCGTCAGGCGGACCTTGATGCTGTCGCCGGCCACGACCGGCTTCATGAAGCGCAGGCCGTCCAGCCCTGTATTGGCCAGCACCGGCCCCTCGTTCGGTTCGACGAACAGGCCGGCGGCAAAACTCAGCAGCAGATAGCCATGCGCCACCCGGCCCGGAAAAAACGGGTTTCTGGCCGCCGCGTCCTCGTCCATGTGGGCATAGAAGGTGTCGCCTGTGAAATGGGCGAAATGTTCGATGTCGTCCAGCGTGATGGTCCGAGGCGCCGTGTGCAGCGTCTCACCGATCTGCAGTTCCCCGAACTTGCGGGTGAAGGGATGCGCCGGGCCTTGGATCTCGGGCGCGCCGGGGATCCATTTCCGGCCGATCGTCGCCAGCATCCGGGGCGAGCCCTGCAAGGCCGTGCGCTGCATGTAGTGTTTCACGCCGCGCACGCCGCCCATCTCTTCACCGCCGCCGGCGCGGCCGGGGCCGCCATGGACCATGTGCGGCAGGGGCGAGCCATGGCCGGTGGATTCCTGCATCGAGTCGCGGTCATTGATGTAGATCCGCCCGTTGAAGGCAGCCGCGCCCATCACCACCTGGCGCGCGACCTCGGGGTCATGGGTGATCAGCGAGGTGACCAGCGACCCCTGGCCGCGATTGGCCAGCGCGATGGCGTGGTCCAGATCGCGGTAGCCCATGATGGTCGAGACCGGGCCGAACGCCTCGGTGTTATGCACATGCTTGGCGGCGTCGGGATCGGCGCAGTGAAACAGCATCGGCGGTACGAAGGCGCCTTTTGTGGCGTCGGCGCCGATCACCTCGAAGGCATCCGGGTCGCCGAATACGCGTTCGGCTTCTTGCCCGATGAGGCTGGCCTTGGCCAGAACATCGGCCTTCTGCCCGTTCGACACCAGCGCGCCCATGCGCGTGCCGTCCAGCCGCGGATCGCCGATCGTGGTCTGCGCCAGCTTGCCCGAGATCGCGGCGATCAGCGGCTCGACCTGCGCCTGGGGTGCGATGATGCGGCGGATGGCGGTGCATTTCTGCCCGGCTTTCGTCGTCATCTCGCGTACGACTTCCTTGACGAACAGGTCGAATTCGGGCGTGCCGGGTGCCGCGTCGGGGCCAAGGATCGAGGCGTTCAGGCTGTCCTGCTCAGCCACGAACCGCACCGAGTTGGTCAAGATCACCGGGTTCTGCCGCAGCTTCATCGCGGTGTCGGCCGAGCCGGTAAAGCTGACCACGTCCTGACAGGTCAAATGATCCAGCATGTCGCCCAGCCCGCCCGAGACCAGCTGCAGTGCGCCGTCGGGCAGGATGCCGCTGTCGAGCATGATCCGCACGGCCAGTTCGGTGACGTAGCAGCTGTTGGTGGCCGGCTTGACGATCGCCGGAACCCCGGCCAGCAGGGTGGGGGCCAGTTTCTCAAGCATCCCCCAGACCGGGAAGTTGAAGGCGTTGATATGCACCGCGACCCCTTGCAACGGGGTGCAGACGTGCTGGCCCAAGAAGGTGCCGTTCCGCGACAGCTGCTCGACATCGCCATCCAGATAGACATGGCCGTCGGGCATCTCGCGCCGCCCTTTCGAGGCAAAGACGAACATGGTGCCGATGCCGCCGTCGATGTCGATCAGATGATCCTTCTGCGTGGCGCCGGTTTCAAAGCTGAGGTCATAGAGCGCCTGTTTCTGTTCCGACAGCGCCTGCGCCAGCGCCTTGAGCATCTTGGCGCGTTCATGGAAAGTCAGCCGGCGCAGAGCAGGCCCGCCCACGTCGCGGGCATGTGCCAGCATCGCCTGCACGTCCAGCGCGTCGTTTCCGGCGGTGGCAAAGGGCTCTCCGGTGATCGCCGAGGCGATGGTGCGGGCCCCGGCTCCGGGCGCAACCCACTGGCCCGCGGCGAAACTGGAAATCTGTTTCAGAGACATGAAATGCTCCTGTATTGGGGCCGCTTTGCGCGGCGAAATGTGCTCAGTGACCCAGCGCGCCCATCTGTTGCGGCAGGTACAGAACCACGATCGGAACCAGAACGATCAGCGCCAGGCGGAAGATGTCGGCCACCCAGAACGGGGTCACGCCGCGAAAGATCGTGCCGGTCGAGACATCCCCCACCACGCCTTTCAGGATGAACACGTTCAGGCCCACCGGCGGGGTGATCAGCGAAATCTCGGTTACCACCACCACGACGATGCCGAACCAGATCGGGTCATAGCCCAGCGAGGTCACCAGCGGGAAAAAGATCGGAACCGTCAGCAGCAGCATCGACAGGGATTCGAATACGCAGCCCAGGATGATGTAGATGCCGAGGATCATGAGGATCACCACGAACGGCGCCACGTCATAAGCGGTGACCATGGCGATCAGCGCCTCGGGCAGACCGGCCAGGTTGATGAAGTTCGAAAAGATCTGCGCACCGATCAGCACCGCGAACAGCGCGGCTGCGGTAAAGCAGGTTTCCTTCAGCACCTCAAAGGTCGATCCCACGGTCAGCCCACCGCGGAACAGCGCGATCAGAAAGGCGCCGGCGGCGCCCATGCCAGCGGCCTCGGTCGGCGAAAAGGTCAGGTTCAGCGGTTCGAAATCGAACACGCCATACAGCCCGCCGATCACCAAGAAGAACAGCAGAAGCACCGCCCAGACGGACCCCAGCGCGCTGATGCGCTCGCCCCAGCTGGCGCGTGCACCGGCCGGGCCGGCCTCCGGGTTGCGCCAGACGGTCCAGCGCACGGCGAACAGATAGAACAGGATGCCCAGTGCGCCGGGAATGATGCCGGCCATGAACAGCTTGCCGATCGAGGTTTCGGTCAGCAGCCCATAGATGACCAGGATGACCGAGGGCGGGATCAGGATGCCCAGCGTTCCGCCGGCTGCGATCGAGGCGGTCGAGAGCTCGTCGGAATAACCGTAACGGCGCATCTGCGGCATGGCGACTTTGGACATGGTCGCAGCGGTGGCCAGCGACGATCCGCAGATCGCCGAGAACCCGCCGCAGGCCGCCACGGTCGCCATGGCGATACCGCCGCGCATGTGGCCCAGAAAAGCGTTGGAAACCGCATAAAGTTCGCGCGCCATGCCGCCCTTGTTGACGAACAGGCCCATCAGGATGAACAGCGGTACGACTGACAGGCCGTAATCCTGCGCGGTATCGGTGATCTGGCGGCCAACCATCGACATCGCGGCCTTCAGCCCGCGCTCGTCAAAGATCGAGCCGCCGCGTTCATAGGCGAAGCCCAGCGTACCGACCAGCCCCATGGCAAAGACAATGGGCAGGCGCATTAGCACCAGGATCAGGACAAGGGCAAATCCAATCAGTGCAGCGGTCATTGGGAGGTTTCCGTCAGGGTTTTGGGTGCGAAAAGGTGCAGCAGGCCGGTGATGATCATCACCACGGCGGTGATCGCCACCGATGCAGTGATGAACCAGCCAACGAGGTAGGTCGGGATGCTGAGATATTCGGTAACATCGCCGTAATCGCGGGCGCGCTCGGCCAGGACCCAGACGCGCTGGACCGGCCAGTACAGCATGACGCCGCTGAGAATATAGATCACCGCGTCGCGAAGGCGGCTGAGCCGCAGGCGGTGGAAGATACCGTCGGTCAGGTCCACGGCGATATGCCCGTTGGTGACCGAGATGATGGGCAGCACCGAGAACACCAGAATCGCCATCAGGATGCGCGTCAGTTCGGTGGCGGCCTCGATCGGCGCGTTGAAGACCGACCGCAAGATCACGTCGCAGAAGGTCATCACCATCAGGATGAACAGGGCCGTGCAGGCGACAATCACCGGCAGGACGCTGGCGCGCCGTACAAGCTGGATGAGAGGGGTCATCGGGTGGCTCCGGAAGGGGCTGGATGGGGGCGGCCAGTGCCGCCCCGCATCAAAGATCAGTTCGAGGACATTTCTGACTTGATCATGTCATAGGCGGCTTGCGCATCGACGCCGGCTTCGTTGACCTCGGCAATGACCTTGGCGCGGACGCCCTCGGCGATCGTCGCGAACTTTTCCATGTCCTCGGCGCTGGCCTCTTGGATGGCGTTGCCTTCGGTGGCTTGGGTCTCATCCCGGCCGATGGCGTCGATCTCGTCCCAGATCTTGCCGATTTCGCGGCTCAGCGGCTCGCCGAACACGTTTTCCTCCAGTGCTTGCTGGATGTCTTCCGGCAGGTCGGCAAACGTGTCTTCGTTCATGATAAAGGCAAACGACCCGCGATACAGGCCGCCCGGCATTTCATAGACGTTCGGGGCAACCTCGGTCAGCTTGAAGCCCTTGCGCGATTCGAACGGCATGACCACGCCATCGGCGGCCTTTGAGGCCAGCGTTTCATAGACTTTGGGGGCCGGAACCTGGATGCCGGTCGCACCCAGTGCGGTGCCTACGTCGCCACCGACACCACCGGGGATACGAACCTTGAGGCCCGAAATCTGGTCCATCGAGGTCACCGGGCTGCTGGTGTGCAGCTGGGCCGGGCCGTGGGTGTGCAGTGCGATGACCTTGACGCCGCGATGTTCGTCGGCCGCCTTCAGATACTTGTCATAGGCCCGCCAGTACGCGACCGAGGCGGCCTCGGCCGAACCCTCATAACCCGGCAGTTCGATCAGCTTGGTCGTCACGAAACGGCCCGGCTGATAACCGTGGAAGATGATCGACGCATCCGCCGCACCATCCATGATCAGGTCCATCTGGGCCGGGGGCGGGGCGATGCCCAGCTTCAGCTCGGCGGTCACCTTGCCGTCGGTGGCCTCTTCAACCATCTCGACGAATTTGGGCCACATCTTGGCGTTGATTCCGTGGGTGGGCGGCGCCCAGCTGGAAATCGTCAGGGTGTAGTCCGCTGCAAATGCCACGCTGCCCGATACTGCCAGGGCAGCAGTCGCCAACAGCGTTTTGATCCCGTTGAGTTTCATGACTGGTTTCCTCCTCCAAAACATGAGTCATTAATGCGTTAATGGTCACTTTTGTAACCATCAACCGGCCGAAAGCCGGATTCGGCACTTCGTCGGAGAAATTTATTGACCAACCGTTCGGTTAATGCAAGAAGAATATCGAAACGAATGCAAAGCGAGCGGCCCATGAGCGATACGATTCTTGCGCAGTGGCATGGAAATTATGTGGAAATCACTCTCAACCGCCCTGATCGCCTGAACAGTTTCACCGAAGAAATGCATCATGCCCTGCGCCGCGCCATCGAAAGCGCGCGCGATGAGGGCGCGCGGGCGATCCTGCTGACCGGGGCCGGGCGTGGGTTCTGCGCCGGGCAGGATCTGGCCGATCGCGACCCGTCGAAAATGGACGGTCCGCCGGATCTGGGCCACACGGTTCGCACTTTCTATGCGCCGCTGGTGCGGTTGATCCGGTCGCTGAACTTTCCGGTGATCTGCGCGGTCAATGGCGTGGCCGCGGGCGCGGGCGCCAATCTTGCGCTGGCCTGCGATATCGTGCTGGCCGCCGAGTCCGCGAAATTCATCCAATCCTTCGCCAAGGTCGGGCTGATCCCCGATACCGGAGGCAGTTGGCACCTGCCGCATCTGCTGGGCGAGGCGCGTGCCAAGGGGCTGGCTCTGACCGGCGAGCCTTTGGCGGCGAAAACGGCCGAGGACTGGGGCCTGATCTGGAAAGCCCTGCCTGATGCCGATCTGATGAGCGAGGCGCGCGCGCTGGCCGAACGCCTGTCGAACGGTCCGACGCTGGGCCTGGGCCTGACCAAGCAGACCATCCAGGCCGCCGCGACCAACAGCCTGACCGATCATCTTGAGATCGAGGCCGACGCCATGAAGACCTGCGGTGAATCCGCCGACTATGCCGAAGGCGTCGCGGCCTTTCTGGAAAAGCGCAGCCCGGAGTTTCGGGGCAAATGAGCATGACACCGAAAGAACGCGCCGAAAAAGCCGCCGCCGCGATGTGGGCGCAGGACCATGCCTCGAAATGGGCGGGGATGGAACTGGTCGAGGTCGACGAGGGCACCGCGACGCTGGCGCTGACCGTGCAGCAGCACCATTGCAACGGGCACGGAATCTGCCATGGCGGCGTGACCTTCATGCTGGCCGACAGCGCCTTTGCCTTTGCCTGCAACAGCCGCAACCAGTCGACCGTGGCACAGCACAACGTGATCAGCTATGTCGCGCCGGGCCGGCTGGGCGACCGTCTGACCGCCCGCGCGACCGAGCAGAGCCTGACCGGCCGCAGCGGCATCTATGACGTGACAGTGACCAACCAGGATGGCCACAAGATCGCCGAGTTCCGGGGCTTTTCCCGGGCGATCAAAGGGACCCTGTTTCCAGAATCTTGAGGTGAGGAGGACATCATGAAGGATCTGACCCCGAACAAAGCGGATCTTGACCCGATCGAGATCGCGTCGATCGATGAAATCCGCAGCTTGCAGCTGGACCGCCTGAAATGGTCGCTGCGTCATGCCTATGACAATGTGCCGATGTACAAACAGCGGTTCGACGAGGCAGGGGTGCATCCCGACGATCTGAAAACCTTGGACGATCTGGCCAAGTTCCCCTTCACCTACAAGAATGACCTGCGCGACCACTATCCGTTCGGCCTGTTTGCCGTGCCGCGCGAAAAGATCATCCGCCTGCATGCGTCGTCCGGCACCACGGGCAAGCCGACCGTGGTGGGCTATACAAAGAACGACATCGACAACTGGGCGGATCTGGTGGCCCGCAGCCTACGCGCCAGCGGTCTGCGCAAGGGCGACATGATACACAACGCCTACGGCTACGGCCTGTTTACTGGCGGTCTGGGCGCGCATTACGGAATCGAGCGACTGGGCGCTACGGTCGTTCCCATGTCCGGCGGTCAGACCGAGAAACAGGTAGCCCTGATCACCGATTTCAAACCCGACGGCATCATGGTCACGCCGTCCTACATGCTCAACATCCTCGAGCAGTATCACAAGGTCGGGATGGACCCGCGCGAAAGCTCGCTGTCGGTGGGCGTGTTCGGGGCTGAACCCTGGACCGACGCGATGCGGAGAGAGGTCGAGCAGGCCTTTGACATGCATGCCGTCGACATTTACGGCCTGTCCGAGATCATGGGGCCGGGCGTCGCCAACGAATGCGTGGAAACCAAGGACGGCCCGGTCATCTGGGAGGATCATTTCTATCCCGAGATCATCGACCCTCAGACCGGCGAGGTTCTGCCCGACGGCGAAATGGGTGAGCTGGTCTTTACCACGCTGACCAAAGAAGGCCTGCCGATGATCCGCTACCGCACCCGCGACCTGACGCGGTTGCTGCCGGGCACCGCGCGCTCGATGCGACGGATGGAGAAGATCACCGGCCGCAGCGACGACATGATCATCCTGCGCGGGGTCAACGTCTTCCCCAGCCAGATCGAGGAACAGGTCATGGCCACCGGCGGCATTGCCGCGCATTACCAGATCGAGCTGTACAAATCCGGCCGCATGGACGCGATGCGCGTCTATGTCGAGGCGATGCCCGACGCGGCCGATGAACTCAGCAAGACCGCCGCCGCCCGCATGCTGACCAAGCGGATCAAGGACATCGTTGGCGTTTCTACCGAGATCGTTGTAGGGGACCCCGGCGATGTCGAGCGCAGCCAGGGCAAGGCCAAGCGCGTCGTCGACAACCGAGACAAGGAGTGAGGTTTGGCCCGTACGATTGCAAAAGATCACGACCAGAAACGCGCGCAGATCCTTAAATCGGCGGCGCGGGTCTTTGCCCGCGAAGGCTTCGACCGCGCCTCGATGACCCAGCTTGCGCGCGAATGCGGGATCTCGAAGGCCAACATCTATCACTATTATGACAGCAAGGACGCGATCCTGTTCGACATTCTCGAGACCTATCTGCGGGAATTGCGCGACCTGATCTGCGGGCTCGAGATTGAAGGCCTCAGCCCGCCCGACAAGCTGCACCGCGTGGTGGCTGAAATCCTGTTGGCTTATCAGGGCGTGGATGACGAACACCGGGTTCAGACCAGCGGCATGTCGGCCCTGCCCGAGGAGCAGCAGCGCCTGCTGCGCGGGTATCAGCGCGACATGGTGAATTTCCTCAGTTCCATCATTGCCGAAGTCGCTCCTGACGTGTTTCGCGGCAACAGGTCCAAGCTGCGCTCGGCCACGATGTCGGTCTTCGGCATGCTGAACTGGTACTACATGTGGAATTCCGGTGCCGATGCACAGGCGCGCCGGGACTATGCCGCGCTGGTCAGCAACCTGACCCTGTCGGGCGTCAAGGCGCTGTAGCACCGGCCCTGCCGGCATTGTGATTTGGCTTTTGAGCCAAACCGGCGTCTACTTGCGGTCGGAGGGCGCCATGCAAAAACCCGAACGGTTCGACGAATTCTATTTCGCCAAGGTCGGGATGGGCGAGGCCTGCGGCTGCGCCGAGCGCATCATCGACGTCTATGAGTTCAACCGCAAGGCCGGTGCGGTTGACGCGGGCACGGGCAAGGTGGCTCGGCCACGGCGTCGCGGCCTGCGATCGCTTGCCCTTAAATACGGCCTGATCAGCCGCCCCAGCGGGCGGTGATCACGGGGTGCGCAAGCCAAGCCGCGTTACGACCTCGGCGGCCTCGGCCAGCCAGCGGTTTTTCAGTTCGACCCCCGAGGCGCGGCGCAGGCCCATCTGGCGCAGCTTTTCCATCTGCTCGGGGTCGCCCGCGCCAAAACTTTCGGCCACGCGGGGCCACCAGTAATCGACCGAGTCCTGCATGGCCGGCGCCGCGCCCTGTTCCAACAGCTTGACCGCGCCTTCCAGGGCCAATTCACCGTGATGCGCCTCGATCGGGGCGATGGCGCGGAACGCCTCGGCCAGCGGCTGATAGGACACCAGCGCGAACTCGGCCAGTTGCACGCCCACGGCGCGGCTCATCAGCAGGTTCATCACCACCGCATCGGTCCAGCCTTCGATCGGATAGTTGAAGACCGCAAGGCGCATGTCATGTTCGCTGCGCGTGGCCCCGATATCGGCGGAACGGTCCAGCCGTGCGGTCCACGGGTGATGCGTGGCATATCGGTCGGTATCCGCGCCGAACTCGCCCATGATCTTCAGGACGCGGTCGGCATTGTCGGTTTTTTCCAGAACGATCTTCGCCGCCGCGATGCATTCCTTGATGCCCGGTCCCTGGTTGATGATGTCGGCAAACCCAGCCGCACCGGCCAGTTCGCTGTCGACGAAGGTCGCCATCAGCTTCATCAGCTCCGCCCGGTATCGGGGCGGCACGTTGGTCGGGTTGGTCAGAACGCCGCCTGCGGCCAGGTAGCTTTCGATGCTCATGTCTTCGGCCATGGTCCCTCTCCCTTTACTGGTCGTAATCGACGACGACATTGTCGGTCAGCGGGTAGGCCTGGCAGCTGAGCACATAGCCTTTCTCGACCTCGTAATCCTCGAGCGCGTGGTTGGCGACCATCTCGACCTCGCCTTCGATCACCTTGCAGCGGCAGGTCGAGCAGACCCCGGCCTTGCAGGCATAGGGGGCGTCCATTGCGTTTTCCAGCGCCGCATCCAGAATGGTCTGGTCCTTGGGCATGGTGATGGTCTGGGTGGCGCCGTCCAGCGTGACCCGCGCCTGGGTCTGGTTGGCCTGCGCGGCGCTGGCGGCATCGCCCTGCTTGCGTTTGGCGCGGCCCGGTTGGGCGCTGGCAAACAGCTCGAACTTGATCTGGCTGTCATTCAGCCCGTGTTCGCGCAACGCCTCGGCAATGCCCAGCATCATCGGCTCGGGGCCGCAGATGAAGGCGGTGTCGGTGTTTTCGACGTCGATCCAATGCTGGAACAGTTCGGCGCATTTCTCTTTGGTTACCAGCCCGGTGAACAGGTCGATCTCCTGCGCGTCGGTTTCCAGGATATGGATCACGTTCAGGCGGCCCATGTACTGGTTCTTCAGGTCTTCTAGCTCTTCGCGGAACATGATCGTGTTCACGCCCTTGTTGGCATAGACCAGCGTGAAGCGCGAATGCGGTTCGCGTGCCAGCGTGGTCTTTAGGATCGACAGAACCGGCGTGATGCCCGACCCGCCGGCAAAGCCCAGGTACTGCCGGTGCGCGGACGGGTCCAGCGGCGTGTGGAAGGCCCCCATCGGCGGCATCGCCTGCAACCTGTCGCCCACTTTCAGCTCGGTGTTGGCCCAGGTCGAAAAAGCGCCGCCCTCGACCCGTTTGATGCCCACCTGCAACACCCCGTCATCCTTGCCGGCGCAGATCGAGTAGGATCGGCGCAGCTCTTCCCCGTCAAATTCGCGGCGGAAGGTCAGGTACTGGCCCTGGACAAAGTCGAACGCCTCGGCCGCGCCGTTCACCGGCTTCAGAGTGACCACGACCGCGTCGCGGATGGTCTTGTGGATGTCGGTGACTTCCAGATCGTGAAAACGTGCCATCCGGTCCTCCTCAGATGCACTTGAAATAGTCGAAAGGTTCCAGGCATTCGGTGCAGCGCCAGTGCGCCTTGCACGGGGTCGAGCCGAACTGGCTGACCTTTTCCACTGCCGTGCTGCCGCAATGCGGGCAGCGGTCGGGTCCGCCTGCGGGCTGGGGCGGTGCGATGCCGTATTCTTCGAGCTTCGCGCGGCCCTTGTCGCTGAGCCAATCGGTCGTCCAGGCCGGAGAGATTCGAGTCTCCAGCTTGATCTTGTCGATGCCGTGGTCGCGCAGGGCGGTTTCGATGTCCATAGCAATGACCGAGGTCGCCGGGCAGCCGGAATAGGTGGGCGTCACGGCAACCTTCAGCGTGTCGCCCTCCCATGTCACATCGCGCACGATGCCCAGATCGACGACCGAGATCACGGGGATCTCGGGGTCGGGCACGGCGTCGAGCCATTCCCAGACCTGCTCTACGGTGGCGCGATCCATCGGCCTTTACCAGGTTGCGCCCGGATAGGCCCGCTGCAGCCATTGCATCTGGGTCAACAGGTGGCCCAGATGTTCGGTATGCATGCGCCCGTCGCGGCCGCCCTTGTGGGAAAAGCGGCTGTCGGGAATGGTCAGGGTGGCTTCGGTCAGTACGCGCTGAACCAGCGCGTCGTATTCCTCGCGTAGGCCGGCCGGGTCGGGTGCGATACCCGCGGCGGCCATCTCGGCATCAACCTCGTCGCTGGCGAACATCTCGCCGACATAGGGCCAGAGGTAATCCAGCGCCTCTTGCATGCGCCTGTGGCTTTCCTCGGTCCCGTCGCCCAGTCCGACCACCGTGTCGCTGGACCTTTCCAGGTGATAGGCGACCTCTTTGCTGGCCTTCTCGGCAATCGCCGCGACCCGGTCGTCAGACGATTTCATCAGCCGACCCAGCATGATCGAGTGCCACGCATCAAACAGGAACTGGCGCATCAGGGTGCGGCCGAAATCGCCGTTGGGCACCTCGACCAGCAGCACGTTGCGGAAATCCCAGGCGTCGCGCAGAAAGGCCAGATCGTCGGCAGACTTGCCTTCGCCCTGAACCTCTCCGGCCAGGCCCAGCCACATCTGCGTCTGGCCGATCAGGTCCAGCGCGGTGTTGGCCAGCGCGATGTCTTCCTCCAGCACCGGCGCGTGGCCGCACCATTCGCTGACGCGATGGCCCAGGATCAGCGTGTTGTCGCCCATCCGCAGCAGGAATTGCAGGAATGCCTCGTCGCGTGCCATCACATCGCCCCCACTTCTTCGGGGATGTCGAAAAAGGTCGGGTGACGATAGACCTTGCTTTCGCTGGGCTCGTACAGCGGACCCTTGTCGCTGGGCGAACTGGCGGTGATGTTGTTTGCCTCGACCACCCAGATCGAGACGCCCTCGTTGCGGCGGGTATAGACGTCGCGGGCGTTCTTGATCGCCATTTCGGCGTCGGGCGCGTGGAGCGAGCCGACATGGCGGTGGCTCATGCCGTGCTGGCCGCGGATGAAGATTTCCCACAGGGGCCATTCGTTTTTCATCAGGTGTCCTCCTATCGGGTGGGTTATTCGGCTGCGACCTTGCGGGCGCGTTTCTTGCGGGAATGTTCCAGCAGACCGTCACGCACCCATTTGCCGTCGTCCCAGGCCTTGTTGCGGGCGGCCAGGCGGTCGGTGTTGCAGGGGCCGTTGCCCTTGATCACGTCGAAGAATTCCGACCAGTCGGGCTGAGTAAAATCGTAATGCCCGCGCTCTTCGTTCCATTTCAGGTCCGGGTCGGGGATGGTCAGGCCCAGATACTCGGCCTGCGGCACGGTTTGATCCACGAATTTCTGGCGCAGTTCGTCATTGGTGTTGATCTTGATCTTCCACGCCATCGACTGGGCCGAATGCACCGAGTCCTTGTCGGACGGGCCGAACATCATCAGCGACGGGTACCAGAACCGGTTCAGCGCGTCCTGCGCCATCTTGCGCTGTTCGGGCGTGCCCTCGGCCATCTTGCGGATCGCGTCATAGCCCTGGCGCTGGTGAAAGCTTTCTTCCTTGCAGATGCGGATCATCGCGCGCGAATAAGGCCCGTACGAGGTGCGCTGCAGCGGCACCTGGTTCATGATAGCCGCCCCGTCGACCAGCCAGCCCACCGCGCCGATATCGGCCCAGTTCAGCGTGGGATAGTTGAAGATCGAGCTGTATTTCATCCGCCCGTCCAGCAGCATTTCGGTCAGTTCATCGCGGCTGACGCCCAGAGTTTCGGCGGCGCAGTACAGGTACAGGCCGTGCCCGGCCTCGTCCTGCACCTTGGCCAGCAGGATCGCCTTGCGTTCCAGCGTGGGCGCGCGGGTGATCCAGTTGCCTTCGGGCAGCTGGCCGACGATCTCGGAATGGGCGTGTTGCCCGATCTGGCGGATCAGCGTCGCGCGATAGTCGTCGGGCATCCAGTCCTTGGGCTCGATCTTGATGTCGGCGTCGATCTTGTCCTGAAAGGCGCGTTCCTGCTCGGTCATTTCCTCGCGGGATTTGACGCCTGTTCCTGCCGTCTTGATCATCTGAGCATACATGTCGGGTCTCCTCCCTTACACGCGTTCGAGAATTAGCGCGGCGCCCTGGCCTACGCCCACGCACATGGTGCACAAGGCATAGCGTCCGCCGGTGCGGCGCAGTTGAAAGGCCGCCGTCATGACCAGCCGAGCGCCGGACATGCCCAGCGGATGGCCGATGGCGATGGCGCCGCCATTGGGATTCACATGGGGTGCGTCATCGGCCACGCCAAGTTCACGCAGGGTGGCCAGACCCTGAGCTGCGAAGGCCTCGTTCAATTCTATCACATCCATCTGTTCGATGCTGAGCCCTGTGCGGGCCAGCACTTTGCGGGTGGCCGGGACCGGACCGATTCCCATGACCCGAGGCTCGACCCCCGCGACCGCCATGCCCACGACACGCGCCATCGGGGTCAGGCCGTTCTTCTGCGCGGCGGCCTCGTTGGCCAGCAGAATGGCCGCGGCGCCGTCATTGACGCCCGAGGCATTGCCCGCGGTCACGGTCTTGTGCGGGCCGTTGACGCCGTGCAGGCTGGCCAGCTTCTCGACGGTCGTGCCGGGGCGTGGGTGTTCGTCCGTATCGACGACGATGGCGTCGCCCTTGCGCTGCGGGATGGTGACCGGGGTGATCTCCTCCGCAAACACCCCGGCCTGGTGCGCCGCGGCCCAGCGGGCCTGGCTGCGTGCCGCGAATGCGTCCTGATCAGCGCGGCTGATGTTGTATTCCTCGGCCACGTTGTCGGCCGTCTGCGGCATCGTGTCGGTGCCGTACATTTTTTCCATCTTCGGGTTCACGAAGCGCCAGCCGATGGTGGTGTCATAGACCGAATTGGCGCGGGAAAAGGCGCTGGTGGCCTTGGGCATCACGAATGGCGCGCGCGACATGCTTTCGACGCCACCGGCAATCGCCATGTCATAATCGCCCGCCTTGATGGCCCGCGCGGCCATGCCGACCGCATCCATGCCGCTGGCGCACAGGCGGTTGATCGTGGTGCCGGGCACCTGAACCGGGAAACCGGCCAGCAGGGCGGCCATGCGGGCCACGTTCCGGTTGCTTTCGCCGGCCTGGTTGGCATCGCCCAGGATCACGTCATCCAGGCTAGCCCAGTCCACCTGCGGGTTCCGCTCTTTCAACGCGGCCAACGGGATCGCGGCCAGATCGTCGGTGCGAACCTGGGACAGGGCCCCGCCATAGCGTCCGATCGGGGTGCGCTGTGCGTCGCAGATGAAAGCGTCCATGCGTCAGAACCTCGTGTCTTGAGCTCAGGTCATTAGGTGACCGCTTGGTCGGGTAATACGCCCGGAAGCGATTCGCAGCAAGGAAAATGTAACGCAACTGTGCACCAAATCGAAATTCAGTAACATATTCGTGCTGAAACGAGGAAACCCGCGCGGGGCGGGTGATCTCGATCTGCGGCGGTGGGGGGTGGCTAAAGCTGACCGGCCTCGGTCAGAACCTTGCGCGCCACGCGAAAGCATTCCAGCGCCTGCGGGACGCCACAATAGATGCCGACGACGTGGATGATCGCCCGGATTTCCTCCTTGCTGACGCCGTTGTTCAGGGCTCCGCGACAGTGGATCTCCCACTCGTGCATCTTGCCCAGGGCGCCGATCATCGACAGGTTCATCATCGAACGGGTCTTGGGATCGATCACCTCGTCCCCCCAGCCAAAGCCCCAGCACCAGGCTGTCATGGCCTCCTGAAACGGGCGGGTGAAATCATCCGCCGAGGCCAAGTTCTTCTCCACGTATTCGTCGCCCAGCGTCGCCTTGCGCTGTGCCAGTCCTTTCAGGAACAGGTCTTCGTCAAAGATGTCGGCCATCGTCTACTCCGCTTGCATCTGTATCCACCGCCTCGCGCATCCATTGCTGCAAGCGGGCGATCGAATGTTCCGACAATACGCCGCAAGCCGGGTCCAGCACCAGCGGGCCGGGGCGATAGCCGCGCGATTTCAGGCCGCGATGCACGCTTTCAACCAGCCGGATGTCTTCTTCGACCGTGGTTTCCCGGTCCTGCACCGCCAGTTGGCGGATCACCGCGCTTTCGGACCCGCCCTCGGTGTACCATCCGCGCCAGACGGTACAGTGATCGGCATCATGCGCGCGCCAGTGATAGGTGTTCAGGACATTGCCAGGATAGCACTGGAACGAGAGCATCGGCCATAGAAACCATGACCGATAGTCGCCCGCATGGGGCACCGAAAGGTCGATGGGATAGGTCATCTTGTCGAGGCTCTGACACTCGGTCGTATGGCGCAGAACGTATCCGCCGCCTGCATCGGGTTGAATGTCATAGGTTTCGGGTTTGACCACACCGGTGGCAAAGGTCGGGTGATTGGTCGGGCAGTGATAGCATTCCGAGTAGTTCTCGATACTGACCTTCCAGTTGCAGTTTTCGGGAATCTCGACCCATTCCAGCGGCTCAAGATCGTCAATGTGTGGAACGAATGCACGGATTTCCGCTCGCACCCCGGGGTACCAATCGTCCATCGGGGCGGCGTCATCGTCGAGGTTGACGAAGATGAAGCCGTTTAACAGCTCGGTCCTCACCGGGGTCAAGCAGATCGCGCTGCGGTCGAAGCCCGGAACCGACTTGATGTTGGGTCCGGCGCGCAGGTGCCCGGTGAGCTCATAGGTCCACGCGTGATAGGGGCAGACGACGACGCGGGTGTTGCCGGCCCCGGTCACCATTTCATGCGCGCGGTGCTGGCAGACGTTGTAGAAGGTGCGGATTTCGCCATCGCGCCCGCGGATGCAGAACAGGTTCTGACCTGCGATTTCAAAGGCGAAATAGTCGCCCGGTTCGCGCACCTGAGCCACATGGCCGGCAAATTGCCAGGTGCGGGCCAGAAGGCCCTGTTTCTCCTGCTCGAATATCGCCGGGTCGGTGTAATAGCGGGCTTCCAGCGAGCGGGTCAGCGGTGCGGTCATTCAGGCTCCTCCGCATATAGGCCAAGTTGGTGCCGGCGGCGGTGAAACCGCTCGACACGCTCGACGATTTCATCGCTGGACAGGGCGACCACGAAAGACAGAAGCGTCTCCAGCAACGCGATGGTCGAAACAGATGATGGAAAGAACTGGGGCGTGTCGGCGGCGACGACAAACCCATGTTGCGCGTTCAGAATGACCGGGCTGGCGGGGCTGTCGGAAATGCCGACCACGGTCATGCCCTGTTCGCGGGCCAGCTTTACCGCCTCGATCACCTCGGTCCGGTAGGGGTGGCAAGTCATCGCGATCAGCACGTCCTGTTCGTCGGCCCAGGCCAGATCGTCCACCGGGGTCGAGCCGGGCCGGGGAATGGCGTGGAACTGCTTCATCCCGGTCGAGGCCAAATAGGTAAAGTTGCGCGCGTTCGCGTTGTTGACGCCGACGCCCAGCGTGAAAATCTGCCGCGATGTCCAGATCGCCTCGGCCGCGGCCTGCAACCGGGTGGCGTCGATCCCGGCGAAGGTTTCCTCGATATTTCGGATCGCGGCTCCGACCATGTCGGCATAGAGCCCGCCCAGTTCGCCGGATTTGCCGATCTCCTGCAGCCAGCGGGCGCGGTCCGGGAACGACACGGTGCCACGCCGGATGGCGTCGCGGAACGGCGCGCGGAAATCCTCGTACCCCTCAAAACCCACCTGCCGCGCCATGCGGACGAAGGTGTTGGGTTTCACGTTCGCGGCCTCGGCGATCTCGCGCACGGTCGAAACGCCCACATCCGCCGGATTTTCCAGCACATAGCGGGCGGCTTTCTGCGCCTCGGGCGTTAGTGCGTCCCATTCACGGGTCAGCCGGTCAAGAACGGCATTTGATACATTTGTGTCATTCATGATTGACGATGGTACAAATGTGGCCTTAGCCTGTCGAGAAGAAATGCGACTCGGTGAGAGGAAAAATCATGTCCGGGAAGGAACTGCCGTCACAGGCCCGCGTGGTGATCGTGGGCGGAGGTGTCATGGGCGTGGGTCTGGCCTATCACCTGGCGCAAGAGGGCTGGACGGATGTCGTTCTGCTGGAAAAGGCCGAGCTGACCAGCGGCAGCACCTGGCATGCGGCAGGGCAGATCACCCACTCGACCAGTTCCTTTGGTCTGGGCAAATGCGTGGACTACAACATCGGGCTTTATTCCGGAGCGCTTGAGGCCGAGACCGGGCAGGCGGTGACATGGCATGGCTGCGGCTCGTTCCGGCTGGCCTATACCGAGGACGAGATGGACTGGCTGCGCCACACCCTGTCGGTGGGCCGGTCACTGGGCTTCAACATCGAGCTGGTGGGCCCCAACCGCGTGGCCGAACTGCACCCGTTCTACAACCTCGACGGGGTTCTGGGCGCGCTGCACACGCCGGATGACGGGCATGTGGACCCGACGAACGTGACCATGGCCATGGCGGCGGGGGCGCGTCAGCTGGGCGCGCGGATCATCCGCCGCTGCCGGGCCACCAACATCACCCAGGCGGCCAATGGCGAATGGGTGGTCGAGACCGAACGGGGCACGATCCGCTGCGAACACGTGGTGAATGCGGGTGGCACTTATGCCCGGCAGATGGGCGAATGGTCGGGCCTGCAACTGCCGATGACCTCGATGACCCACCACTATTTCGTGACCGAACCGGTGCCACAGTTCCAGGACCTCGATCACGAGTTGCCGGTGATCCGCGATGACCGCAAGGTCTCGGGCTATATCCGCATGGAGCAGAAGCGCGGGCTGATCGGGATCTACGAAAAGGAAAATTCGAACTCGGTCTGGCATGACCACTGCCCGTGGGACTACGAAAACTGGCTGTTCGATGCCGATTACGACCGGGTCATGCCGTGGCTCGAAGAGAGCCTGAACCGGATGCCGATTTTCGCCGATCTGGGCATCCAGCGCGAGGTTCACGGGGCGATCTCGCACCCGCCCGACGGCAATCCGCTGATCGGCCCGGCGCCGGGGGTGCGTAACTATTGGTGCTGCTGCGGCACGCAGATCGGCATCGGCTGGGGCCCGGGCCTGACGCGCGAACTGGCGCGGTGGATGGTGCATGGCGCGGCCGACATTTCGATGCGCGACTATGATCCGCGCCGGTTCGGGGCCTATGCCACCAAAGACTGGCAGGTCACCAAGGCGCATGAGGATTACAAACTGCGCCACGAAATTCCGTTTCCGCATTTCAACCGTCTTGCCGGGCGGCCGATCAAGCCATCCCCGCTGTATGACCGGCTGAAAACCAAGGGGGCGGTGTTCGAAGAGGTCTATGGCCACGAGCGCCCCCGCTGGTTCGCAAAGGATGGCGTTGAACAGCGCGACCATTATTCTTTCCGCCGCAATGTGGTGCATGACATGGTCGCCGTTGAATGCAGGGCCGTGCGCGAGGCGGTCGGCATTATGGATATCTCGGCCTTCACCAAGGTCGAGGTCAGCGGCCCAGATGCCCGGGCCCTGCTGGACCGGTTGGTTGCCAACCGCCTGCCGCAAAAGGTGGGCGGCATCGCGCTGACCCACATGCTGAACCGCCGTGGACGGATCGAGCTGGAGACCACGGTCGTGAAACTGGCCGAAGGCCGGTACTACCTCGTCTGTGCTGCCTTCTTCGAGCAGCGCCTACTGGACCACCTGACCCAGCATCGCGACGAAGAAAACGTCGATATCATCCTGCGATCCGACGACTGGGCCGCGCTCAGCCTCAATGGCCCCCGGGCGCGCGAGGTTCTGGCCGCCTGCACCGATGCCGACCTGAGCAATACCGGTTTCAAATGGCTGACCGCGCAGGAAATCGACGTGGCGGGTCACCGGCTCTGGGCTTTCCGCATGTCCTATGCCGGTGAATTGGGATGGGAACTGCACATGCCGCGTGACAGCGCCTTGGCCGTCTACGATGCGCTCTGGGCCGCGGGCGCGCCGCATGGCATCGCCGATTACGGGTCGTTCGCGATGAACGCGCTGCGGATGGAGAAGGCCTTCAAGGGCGCGGGTGAGTTGACCAACGAGGTCACCCTGGCCGAAGCCGACGTGCTGCGCTTTGCCCGCACGGACAAGGAATACCTGGGCAAGGACCGGACTCTGAACCCCGATCTGCGCTGGGTCTGCGCCTATCTGGAGATCGAACCGGATGGCCAGAACGATGGGCATGGCGGCGAGGCGGTCCTGCTGAACGGCAAGGTCGTGGGCTCTACCGCCTCGGTGGCCTACGGGCATACGGTCGGCAAGATCCTTGCCTTTGCCTATGTCAAACCGCAGGCCAATGTGCCGGGAACCGAAGTGCAGGTGGTGATTGCGGGCGTGCCGCGTCGCGGGCGGATCCTGGGCGCACCCGCCTATGACCCGCAAAGCCTCCGGCCCCGCACCGACACCGCGATGGAGGCTGCGGAATGATCCCGAAAACCATGAAAGCCATGGTCCTGACCGGGCATGGCGATCTGGACAAATACGAATGGCATGAGGACTGGCCTACGCCCACACCCGGCCCGATGGAGGTGCTGATCAAGGTTGGTGCTTGTGGACTGAACAACACGGATGTGAACACCCGCACCGGCTGGTATTCCAAGGCGGTGGACGAGCCGACCACCGGCGGCGCCTATTCCGAGGTGGATGACGACGACAGCACCTGGGGCGGCGCACCTCTGACCTTCCCACGCATCCAGGGCGCGGATGCGGTCGGCACGGTCGTGGCCGTCGGCGAGGGGGCCGATCCTGCGATCATCGGCCGGCGGGTGATCGTGGCGGGCTGGCTGCGCGACTGGTCCGAGCCGATGAATCGCGACAAGGCCGGTTATTTCGGCTCGGAATGTGACGGCGGCTTTGCCGAATACACCAAGGCCGACATCCGCGGCGTGGCGGCGATCGACTCCGGCCTGAGTGATGCCGAACTGGCGACCTTCAGTTGCTCATATGTGACGGCCGAAGGCATGTTGGACAGGGCGCAGGTCGGCGAGGGCGACACGGTTCTGATCCCCGGTGCCTCGGGCGGTGTGGGCGGGGCGCTGATCCAGCTGTCCAAGCTGCGCGGTGCACGTGTGATCGCCATGGCCAGCGCGGCCAAGCACCCCGAGGTCGCCAAACTGGGTCCGGATCGCATCCTGCCGCGCAGCCCCAGGAACTTGCGGGCCGAGCTGAAAGGCGAACGGATCACCGTCGTCGCCGACGTCGTGGGCGGAAAGATGTGGCCCAAACTGATCGACGTGCTGGAGCGTGGCGGGCGCTATACCTGTTCGGGCGCGATTGCCGGTCCGATCGTGCAATTCGACCTGCGCACCTTCTACCTGCGCGATCTGACCTTCACCGGGTCGACCGTAAACACGCCGCAGAACTTCTTTGATGTCGTGAAATACATAGAAAATGGGCAAATCAAGCCAGCGTTGGCCGCCACTTACCCGTTGACTGAGCTGCGAGAGGCCCAGCAGGCCTTCATCGACAAGCATCATACCGGCAACATCGTGGTGATCCCATGACTCTGGAAAACGTTCTCGAAGCCGCGCGGCAACTGCATCAAACACTGCCGGCGCTGTCCGCATTCGGCAACTGGCCCACCGACCTGACCGCAACCGGTTTGCAACCGCGGGCGATCCCCGCCACGCCGCTGGTGCAGGCGCTGGATCAGCCCGGATCACCCCGGACCACGGGGCTCGTTCAGGCGATCCGGTCGGCGGCGCATCTTGCCCATTGGAAACGAACCTATTCCGAGGCAGAGGTCGGTGCCGATTTCCGCAATCGGTACGGGTATTTCGAACTGTTCGGGCCAACCGGGCATTTCCATTCGACCCAGTTGCGAGGCTATGTCGCCTATTGGGGCGCCGGGTTGGACTATGACTGGCACAGCCACCAGGCCGAGGAGCTCTATCTGACGCTGGCGGGCGGCGCGGTCTTCAAGGTTGACGGGGGTCGGGCCTTTGTGGGCGCTGAGGGCACGCGGTTGCACGCTAGTTGGAAAAGTCACGCCATGTCCACAGGGGATCAGCCGATCCTCACTTTCGTACTGTGGCGGGGCGAGGGGTTGAACGACCTGCCCAGGATGGACGCCGCATGAAGATCTCTCGCATCTCGGTCTTTCACGTCGATCTGCCGCTCGAGCATCCCTATTGGCTGTCTGGCGGACGTCTGAAATTCGAGGTGCTGGATGCCACCTTCGTCAAGATCGAAACCGACGCCGGCCTGACCGGCTGGGGCGAGGGCACGCCGTGGGGCCACACCTATGTGCCCGCGCACGGGCCGGGTATCCGGGCGGGGATCGAGACCATGGCGCCCTTCGTCCTCGGGCTGGACCCCCGCCGGGTTCTAGAGGTCGAGCGGGCGATGGACCACGCGCTGCCCGGGCATCTTTATGCCAAGTCGCCGATCGACATGGCCTGCTGGGACATTTCCGGACAGGTGGCCGGTTTGCCGATTGCCGATCTGATGGGCGGCGGGTCGCGCAGCCCCGCGCCGATCGCCTCATCGGTCGGGGCCAAGACCATCGAGGAAACCCGCGCGGTGATGGATCGCTATCGTGACCGCGGCTATTGGGTACATTCGGTCAAAGTGGGCGGCGACGTGGATCGCGACATAGAACGCATACGCGATGTCGAGGCGCATCGCCCGGCGGGTGAGCGCATCCTCTATGACGTCAACCGCGCCTGGACGCGGCAGCAGGCGCTGCGGGTGATGAAGGCCACCGAGGATCTGGGCGTGATGTTCGAACAACCGGGCGAGACGCTGGACGACATCGCCGCCATCCGGGCCCTGCATTCCGCGCCGGTCAGCGTGGATGAAAGCCTGGTCACCCTGCAGGACGCCGCGCGCATTGCCCGCGACGGGCTGGCCGAGGTCTTCGGGATCAAGCTCAACCGTGTCGGCGGCCTGACCAAGGCTGCTCGGATGCGGGACATCGCGCTGGCGCATGGCATCGACATGTATGTAATGGCCACCGGCGGCTCGGTTCTGGCCGACACCGAGGCGCTGCATCTGGCCGCCACCATCCCCGACCACAACCGTCTGGGCGTCGGGGCCTGTCAGGACATGCTAACGCTGGACGTTGCGGGCGGACGCGGCCCACGCAACCGTCAGGGTCATCTGGAACTGCCCGAGGCCCCCGGCCTTGGCCTGGCCCCGGATGAAGATGCACTGGGCGATCCCAAGGCCGTGTACCAATGACTCGCATCACCCGCATTTCGCTCTGGCATGTGCCGCTGACCAGCCACCAGGCCTATTACATGGCTGACGGCAAGGCCTGCGACACGGTTGAAACGGTGGTTCTGGCACTGGACACCGATGACGATCTGACCGGCTGGGGCGAGGTCTGCCCGATTCCGCATTACCTGCCCGCCTATGCGCGCGGCGTGGCTCCGGCGGTTCAGGACATGGCCGCGGTTCTGCTGGGCGCCGACCCGATCGGACCCGAGGCGTTGATGGCGCGGCTGGACCGGCACCTGCCGGGGCATGTCTATGCCAAATCGGCGATTGACATCGCGCTGTGGGATCTGACGGGGCAGGTGGCAGGGCTGCCGCTGCACGCGCTGCTGGGCGGTCGGCGGGCGCAGACGATGCCGCTCTATCACTCGATCACCTGTATCGCCCCGGCCGAGATGGCCCGCATCGCCCGCGAGGCGCAGGCGCAGGGCATCACCCAGTTCCAGGTCAAGCTGGGCGCGGATGCCGATTGGCAGGCCGATGTCGAACGCCTGCGTCTGGTGCGCGAGGCGGTGGGCGACGGGCCGCTGGTCTATGGCGACTGGAACTGCGGCGCCACGTCTCTGGATGCCAGCCGGGTGGGGCGGGCGGTTGCGGATCTGGATGTGATGCTGGAACAACCCTGTGCCACGATTGAAGATTGCGCCCGCGTGCGCGCCGCCACCGGTCTGCCGATGAAGCTGGACGAATGCGCACACGACACCGCCAGCCTGCTGGCCGCGCATGCGCTGGGCTGCATGGATGCGGTCGCGGTGAAGCTGTCGAAATTCGGCGGGCTGTCGGCGGCGCGCCGCGCGCGTGATCTGTGCCTGCATCTGGGGGCGAAGATGTGCGTCGAAGACACCTGGGGGTCTGACATCACCACAGCCGCCCTGCTGCATCTGGGCGCGGCCACCGAACCCGCGCGCTTGATGAACGTGTGCGACCTGTCGGGCTATGTCGCGCCGCGGCTGGCGCCGGATGGCCCGGCCCGCAAGGGCGGTCGGATCGCGCCGCCCGACGGGATCGGCCTCGGCGTCTCGCCAGACCGCGAATACCTGGGCGCGCCGGACGTGATACTGGATTAGGGAGGCGACCATGCCGCGACATCTCAGCCAATCCGACTGGGGCCAGCGCGCCCGCGCGGTGCTGCCCGGCGGCGGCTTTGGCAATTTCAACCCGTCGGTCTTCATCCGCGAGGGCCGGGGCAGCCGCGTCTGGGACGAAGACGGCAAGGAATATGTCGACCTGCTGATCGGCTCGGGGCCGATGCTGCTGGGCCATGGCCACCCCGAGGTCTTAGAGGCCGTCGCCGAACAGATGCCCAAGGGCATGACGTTCTTCGCCAACAACGCGCGCGCGGTCGAACTGGCCGAGGAAATCTGCGCTGCCGTGCCCTGCGCTGATCAGACCCGCTATGTCTCGTCCGGCGGCGAGGCTGACATGTACGCGATCCGGCTGGCCCGCGCATTTACTGGCCGCGACAAGATCGTGAAGTTCGAAGGCGGCTACCACGGCATGAGCGCCGAAGCACAGATGAGCCTGGCCCCGTCACGGATGGTGAATTTCCCGCAGGCGGTTCCCGACAGCGCGGGCATACCGGCCAGCGTTCAGGCCGAAATGCTGATCGCGCCGTTCAACGACCCGGACTACATCCGCTCGCTGCTGGCCGAGCACGGCAACCAGGTCGCGGGCATCATCGTCGAGCCGCTGCAACGCATCATCCCGCCCGAACCCGGCTTCTTGCAGCTACTGCGAGACGAGGCCGACAAGTACGGCATCGTGCTGATCTTTGACGAGGTGGTGACCGGGTTTCGTTTCGCCTATGGCGGCGCGCAGGAGCTGTATGGCGTGACCCCCGACATCGCCACGCTGGGCAAGATCATCGGCGGCGGCTTTCCCCTGGCCGCGATCGCCGGGCGGGCCGAGATCATGGCCCATTTCGACAAACCCGCCGTTGGGCCTGAGAAATGGCTGATGCAGCTGGGGACACTGTCAGGCAATCCGGTGGCAGCGGTGGCCGGGCTCAAGACGATGGAGGTGTTGCGCCGTCCCGGTCAGTACGACCGGCTGCGCGCCAATGGTCAGCGTCTGATGGATATGGCCTCGGCCGCGCTGACCAAGCAGGGGGTCGCCCATCGTATCATCGGCGATTCGACCCTGTTCGAGATCGTGTTCACGGACGGGAAAGTGCGGGATTACAGGGATGTGGTCCGCGCGGATACGGCAAAGGCCACCCGGTTCAATGCGGTTCTGATGCAGAACGGGATGTTCAAGTCACCGGGCAAGACCTATCCGTCCCTGGCGCTGGCCGAAGCGGACTTCGACCTGTGCAAAGCCGCCTATGCCAAGGCCGCGCAGGCCGTGGTCGAGATGCAGGATGCGGGCGTGTCTTAGTAGACGCCCGCCATCACCAAACGCACGATGTCTTCGCGCTTCATGCCACGCGCGGCCAGTTCTTCGTCGGTCAGCGCGTGCAGTTGCTTGATCTTGACGACTTTGGCGTTGGCCTCGCCCATGCGGATCAGCGCCTCGTAGATGCCGTAGAACACATCGGCCACTGTCGACAGCAGGTTGAAGACCGCCGGGCGGCGCGTCGTATGTGCCATGAGCAGAACTCCTCTGGTCTGAAGTTGACCCCGCGTAGTTAGATCCGATGCTGCGGTGCAGCTAGGGTTCTGCCCGAATACCCGCCGTGCGTCTGATGCAAATCTGCGGGCAGAATGCAGGATTTCAGGCTTTGAACCGGTCATCCACCGGCACCTGCAAGGCTGTGACCAGAGCGTTGGTCTGGCTGGCCATCGCGATCACCGCCAGCAGCTCGGCCTGCATTTGGTCGGTCATGCCCTTGGCGCGGGCCGCGGCCGAATGGGAGTGCACGCAGTATTCGCAATTGTTGGCGATCGAAACCGCCACATACAGCATCTCCTTCATCAACGGGTCCAACGCGCCGGGGGCCATGACGGTCTTGAGCCGCTCCCACGTCGCTTTCAGCAGCACCGGGTCATGGGCCAGAGCGCGCCAGAAATTGTTGATGTAATCAGTGTTGCGGGTGGCGCGGATGTCATCGAAGACGGCCAGCGCCTCGGCGCTGACCTCTTCGTCCGTCAACAGGCGAACCGTTGCCATGCTCAGACCATCGCGAAGATGCGCGCGGGGCCGCCCGACCCGCCACGATGGGCCGGCGCGCCGACCACCAGCGTTGCTCCGCTGGCGGGCACCTTGTCGAGATTGGCCAGGTTCTCGATGCCGTAACGGTTGGTGGGCAGCCACGCGTAATGCGTCACGAAATCAGCCGATGGCCCGTGATCCAGCGACAGCGTGTCAACGGCCAGCGCAACGGCGCCGGTTCCTTCGATCAACATCTGAGCCGCTTCGACGTGGAAGCCAGGGAAATGCATCTTGCCTTCGCCGTCGGCGTTGCGGAACTCGGGCGTGGCGGTTTTGGCGGCCCATCCCGAATGCATGGCGACGCAGGCGCCATCGGGGATGTCGCCATTTGCCGCGATCCACGCCTTCAGATCGTCGGGGGTCACCTGCGCATCCGGGTCCTCGGCCGCGCGGGCGGCAATGTCCACCACGCACAGAGGGCAGACGAGGTTCGCGACCGGGATTTCGTCCACCGACTGCCCATCCGCCGAGAAATGCAGTGGGGCATCGACATGCGTGCCGGTGTGTTCGTTGACGGTCAGGTTGAACAGGTTGAAGCCATGTTCCTTGAAATTGAAGGCCTGGGTCGCCTCGATCCCCGGTTGGCCGAAATAAGTGGGGAAATCGGCATCGTAGACATGGGTCATGTCCAGCACCTCGCCATGACCCGCGGCCAGTGCAGGGGGTGCTGCCACCGTTCCAAGCGCCGTGCCTGCCGCCATCGCCGCGCCAGCCTTGAAAAAGGAACGGCGGGACAGCATCCGGTCTTTCACCGCGTTTATTACGCAAACGTCACACATTTCAAAACTCCCTGTTCTGCAATCTGTTTTCGTTCCCGGTCGAATTCATTGGCCGGGTGGGCAAAGCCTAGCACGGTTTTCCGCGATCCGGTTCACAAGTTGTTTTGACCCCGCTCGCCGACAACAAATGCGGCCCGGAGCCGTAGTCGGGTATAAGGGGTTGAACCCGCGCGCGGACGGGTTCAATCTGTTGCGGAATATTGTTCCGCAATGCGGAACAAGCTCTGGTTGGCAAGAGGAGACCAAGTGTGATGTCCGAGGCGGTGGAATACGAACGGATTGGCGATATCGCGGTGCTGGCGGCGAACAACCCGCCGGTCAATGCGCTGGGCGTGGACGTACGCCGGGGCCTGCTGGCCGGTATCGAACGGGCCGAGTCCGAGGGCGCAAAGGCGGTGTTGATCTACGGCAAGGGCCGGACCTATTTCGCAGGGGCCGATATCCGCGAGTTCGGCAAACCCCCGCAAGAGCCCTGGCTGCCGGGCCTGTGCGACCGGATCGAAGCCTCGCCCCTGCTGGTGGTTTCGGCGCTGCACGGCACGGCACTGGGCGGCGGGCTCGAGGTTGCGTTGTCCAGCCACTACCGCATCGCGCTCCCCTCAGCCAAGGTCGGCCTGCCCGAGGTCAATCTGGGCATCCTGCCCGGTGCCGGCGGTACTCAGCGTCTGCCGCGCGTGGCCGGGGTCGAGGCCGCGCTGGATATGATCACAACCGGCCGCCATGTCCAGGCCGACGAGGCGCTGAAGCTGGGCGTGATCGACAAGGTGCAGGATGGCGACCCGCGCGAGATCGGGCTGGCCTATGCGCAGGAGCTGCTTGACTCGGGCGCGCCCCGTCGCGCAGTCGGAGAGATGCCTGCGCCGGACTCTGTCGATTTCGATGAGGTCTACGAGGCCGTTCTGAAGACGGGCCGGGGCCAGCTGTCCCCAGCTGTTGCCGTGCGCGCGGTGCAAGCCGCCTGCGAGGCGCCCAACTTTGCCGAGGGCATGGCGCGCGAGCGGGAACTGTTCATGCAGTTGATGGAGTCGGATCAGCGCAAGGGCCTGATCCACGCCTTCTTCGCTGAACGCGCTGTGGGCAAACTGCCTGAACTGAAGGGTGTCGAGCCGCGTCCGGTGCATCAGATCGGGGTCATCGGCGGCGGCACGATGGGCGCGGGGATCGCCACCGCCGCCTTGCTGGCAGGTCTGCCCGTGACCTTGCTGGAGATGACGCAGGAGGCCGCCCATGCCGCCAAGGACCGGATCGCCGGAAACCTGTCAGGTGCCCTGAAGCGCGGCAAGATCAGCCAACAACAGCATGACGCAATCCTGTCGGACCAGTTGCAGCTTGCCACCGGCTATGACGCGCTGAGCGCCGTCGATTTGGTGATCGAGGCCGTGTTCGAGGATATGGACGTCAAGAAACAGGTCTTTGCCCAGCTGGATGCGGTCTGCAAACCGGGGGCGGTTCTGGCGACCAACACCTCGTATCTGGACGTCAACGAAATTGCAGCCGCCACTACGCGCCCGCATGACGTGATCGGGCTGCATTTCTTCTCGCCTGCCCATGTGATGAAGCTGCTCGAGATCGTTGTGGCCGACAAGACCGCGCCCGAGGTGGTCGCCACCGGCTTTGCGCTGGGGCATCGGCTGAAAAAGGTCTCGGTGCGGGCGGGGGTGTGCGACGGGTTCATCGGGAACCGGATCCTCAGCACCTATCGCACCTGCGCCGACCACATGGTCCTGGACGGGGCAAGCCCGTTCCAGATCGACAAGGCGCTGACCGATTTCGGCTTTGCCATGGGGCCGTTCGCGGTGTCCGATCTGGCCGGGCTGGATATCGGCTGGGCGGTGCGCAAACGCAAACGCGCCGAAGGGCTGGATCCGCGTGCCCGCGACAGCAGCTATGCCGACAAACTGTGTGAGGCCGGGCATTTCGGACAGAAGACCGGTAAAGGCTTCTATGTCTATGAAAAGGGCAAGCGCGGTGGCACGACCAACCCCGAGGTTCTGGACCTGATCGCGGCCGACCGCGCGGCGCAGGGTATCAACCCGCGCACATTCACGGATGACGAGATCGTGCGGCGATATATGGTGGCGATGGTCAATGAGGCCGCCAAGGTGGTGGGCGAGGGCATCGCGCGCCGCCCCTTGGACGTGGATGTGGTGCTGCTCTATGGCTATGGGTTCCCGCGTTATCGCGGCGGGCCGCTGAAATGGGCGGATCTGCAGGGTCTGCCGGGTATTCTGGAGGATATCCGCGCCTGGTCGGCCGAGGACGACTATTTCTGGCAGCCCGCGCCACTGCTGGAAAAACTGGTGGCAGAGGGCCGCAGCTTTGATGATCTGAACAAGGGCGCCGAGTGATGAAGCAAGCCGTAATCGTATCCGCCGCGCGCACCGGGCTGGCCAAGTCGTTCCGGGGCTCGTTCAACATGACCCACGGCGCCACGATGGGCGGCCACGCGGTTCGGGCCGCGGTCGAACGGTCGGGGCTGGATGGCGCCGAGATCGAGGATTGCATCATCGGCTGTGGTTTCCCCGAAGGCGAGACCGGTGGCAACATCGCCCGCCAGATCGCCATCCGGGCCGGTCTGCCGGTCAGCGTTTCGGGAATGACGGTGAACCGGTTCTGCTCTTCGGGGCTGCAGACCGTGGCGCTGGCGGCGCAGGCCATCACCGAGGGCGGCGCGGGCCCCATCGTGGCCGGTGGGGTCGAGAGCATCTCGCTGGTCCAGCCGAAAACCCGCCCCGTGCCCGAGGCGTGGATTCAGGAGCACAAGCCCGCGATCTACATGACGATGATCGAGACCGCCGACATCGTGGCCGAGCGCTATGGTATCAGCCGCGAAGAACAGGACGCCTATGGCCTGCGGTCGCAGCAGCGCATCTCGGCGGCGCAGGCGGCGGGCAAGTTCGACGTCGAGATCGTGCCGATGCAGACCACCATGGCGGTCAAGGACAAAGAGACGGGCGAGGTCTCGCACCGGAAGGTCACCGTGGACCGGGATGAATGCAACCGGCCGAACACGACGCTGGAGGGTCTGGCCGGTCTGGAGCCTGTGCGTGGCCCCGGAAACTACATCACTGCCGGCAATGCCAGCCAGCTGTCGGACGGCGCAGCCGCCGTTGTCGTGATGGACAGCGCCGAGGCAGAGCGCCGGGGTCTGGAGCCCATGGGCGCGTTCAAGGGGTTCTGCGTGGCGGGGTGTGAGCCCGACGAGATGGGTATCGGCCCGGTCTTTGCTGTGCCGCGCCTGCTGGAACGGCATGGTCTGAGCGTTGATGACATCGACCTGTGGGAGCTGAACGAGGCCTTCGCCTCGCAGGCGCTGTACTGCCGCAACCGTCTGGGGATCGATGACGAGAAATGCAACGTGAACGGCGGCTCGATCGCCATCGGGCATCCATTCGGCATGACCGGCGCGCGGATGGTCGGCCATCTGCTGCGCGAAGGGCGGCGGCGCGGGGCCAAGCTGGGTGTCGTGACCATGTGCATCGGCGGCGGTATGGGCGCGGCCGGTCTGTTCGAGATCTATTGAAGAAAAGGGGCGCCGGGCCAGCCCATCGAGGGCCGGCCCAGCGCAGCCCGGCCCATAGGGCCGAGCAGGCAAGGTTCCGATCGCGTCGAGGAGGAGGGCGGCTGTGGACTTGAATTATACGGACGAGGAGAAGGCCTTTCGCGACGAGGTACGCGGTTTTCTGGCCGAGAAACTGCCCAATGAGATCTCGGACAAGATCCGGGCTGGCCGGAACATCGGCAAGGAAGGGTATGAGTGGTGGCATGCCACGCTGAACGAGCGCGGCTGGTTGAATTTCAACTGGCCGAAGGAGTTTGGCGGCGCCGAGTGGAACGCGGTTCAGCGCCATATCTTCGAGGAGGAATGCGCCGCCGCCTATGCGCCGCGCATCGTGCCGTTTGGCCTGTCGATGCTGGGCCCGGTGCTGCAGAAATTCGGCTCGAAGGCGCAGCAGGATTATTTTCTGCCGCGCATCCTGAATGGTGAACACTGGTGGTGCCAAGGCTATTCCGAGCCGGGCGCCGGGTCGGACCTGGCCTCGCTGAAGACCCGGGCGGTGCGCGACGGCGACAACTATGTCGTGAACGGCCAGAAGACTTGGACCACGCTGGCGCAATACGCCAACTGGATCTTCTGCCTGGTGCGCACCGACCCCGAGGCCAAGGCGCAGGAGGGGATCTCGTTCCTGCTGATCGACATGAATACGCCGGGGATCGAAGTGCGCCCCATCGTCCTGCTGGACGGAACGCCCGAGGTGAACGAGGTGTTCTTTGACGATGTGCGCGTCCCGGTCGAAAATCTGGTGGGCGAGGAGAACAAGGGCTGGACCTATGCCAAGTATCTGCTGACGCATGAACGCACCAACATCGCCGGGGTTGGCTTCAGCCAGGCGGGGCTGGACATGGTCAAGCGGATTGCCCGGATCGAAACCGCGAATGGCCGCCCCCTGATCGAGAACCCGCATTTCGCCGCCCGGCTGGCACGGGTCGAGATCGACCTGATGGCCATGGCCACCACCAACATGCGCATCATCAGCCAGGCTTCGGCCGGACAGGCACCGGGGGTGGAAAGCTCGATGCTGAAGGTCAAGGGTACGATCATCCGGCAAGAGATCAACGACCTGGCCCGCCGCGCGGTGGGGCGTTATGCGATGCCTTTCGCCTCCGAGGCGGTGGCAGGCGACAACGACCCGATCGGGCCGGACTATGCCGCGCCGGTCGCCGCCCAGTATTTCAACAACCGGAAACTGTCGATCTTCGGCGGGTCGAACGAGATCCAGCGCGGTATCATCGCCAAGGTCAAGATGGGGGGCTGAGATGGATTTCAACCTGACCGAAGAACGGCAGATGCTGCAGGACACTCTGCGGCGCTATTTGGCCGACCGCTACACTACTCCGGTGCGTAACGACATTCTGGACAGCGCGGCGGGGTTCAGCGCCGACATCTGGCGCGAACTGGCCGATCTGGGCGTTCTGGGCGCGCTGTTCGACGAAGCGGATGGCGGGTTCGGCGGGGCGGGCTTTGACATCGCCACCGTGTTCGAGGAACTGGGCCGGGCCGGGGTGGTCGAGCCGGTTCTGGACAGCTGCATTCTGGGCGGCCGGCTGATCGCGCAGGCGGGCACCCCCGATCAGCGAGTGTTGCTGGATCAGGTGATCTCGGGCGCGCTGCATCTGGCGCTGGCGCATGGTGAGCCTGCCAGCCGGTATGACCTGAGCCGGGTCGAGACCACCGTGCGGACCGACGGCACGGATCTGATCCTGAACGGGCGCAAGGCCGTGGTCGTGAATGCCGAGGCCGCCGGGCAGCTGATCGTATCCGCGCGCGAAACGGGCGGGCCGTTCGATCTGGACGGCATATCTCTGTTCCTGGTGCCAGCTGATACGCCGGGGCTGGGTCTGCGCGGGTATCCGATGCTGGCCGGAGGCCGAGCGGCCGAGGTCACTCTGGACGATGTGCGCCTGCCGGAAAGCGCGCGTCTGGGCGCCGCGGGGCAGGGGTTCGATCCGCTGATGGACGTTGTGGCCGCAGCCAATTGCGCGCTGGTCGCCGAGGTTCTGGGCGCTATGGAAAGTGCGGTGGAACTGACACGGCAATATCTGATGACGCGCAAGCAGTTCGGCCGCCCGATCGGGACCTTTCAGGCCCTGCAGCACCGGTTCGCGGATATGCTGATCGAGCTGGAGCAGGCGCGCTCGGCGGTGATCAACGCGGCCGGTCACCTTGAAGCACCCGACCGCGACCGGCAGATCGCCGCGACCCGCAACCTTGTGTCGCGGGTAGGCCGGCTGGTGGCTGAGGAAACGATCCAGATGCATGGCGGCATCGCCATGACGCAGGAATATGAGCTGGCGCATATTGCCAAGCGAATCGTCATGTCGGATCACAGGTTTGGCGACGCGGATTATCACTTGGAGAGGTTCATTGCACTCGGCGCGGCCTGAAGACGACCCAAGGGTCCGGCGATCGGGCTGTCAGAACGCGATCGGGTTCGAGGTGGATCTGTCCGACCCCGACGGCCGTGTCCGGTGTCATTTGACCATCCGGGCGGATCACTTGAACAGCCAGGGCATCCTGCATGGCGGCATCATCGCCATGCTGCTGGACGTGGCTTGCGGTAACACCGCCTCGGCCTGGTTCGACCGGGACGAACATCCGCTGGTTCTGACCCTGTCGCTGAACACAAGCTATGTGGCGGCGGTGCGTCAGGGGCGCGTGACGGCCACGGGGCGCGCAACGGGTGGCGGGCGCACGCTGGCCTATGTGACCGGAGAGTTGCACAGCGACGACGGAACCCTGATCGCAACGGCGGCGGGAGTGTTCAAGCGCACCATGAAACGCTGAGCGCAAAACCGGTTCCGGCGCAGGGGAGGGCGAAGGAGCATGAACAAATGGCATGACTATCCGGATGCCCAGATCCGGACCCGCCCGCGGGCCCGCGCCTTTGCCGACGGGTTCGGCGCCGATTGGAGCTTTGCTGACCTCGACCGCGCGATTTCCGAGCTGTCAGACATCCTGCTGGCCTCGGGGGTGCGCCCGTGCGATCGGGTCATGCTGGTGCTCGAGAATTGCTGTGCGGCGGTGGCCGCGCTGTTTGCCTGTTCCCGAATCGGCGCCTGCGTGGTGCCGGTGAACGCCCGTCAGACCGCGGCTGAGTTGGCGCGCATCGTGGAACACGTTACTCCGTCAGTGATCCTGTTCACATCGGCGGCGTCTTCGGAGGCGCGACGCCATGCGCACAGGGCCGGGGCCCAGCCTGTTTCCGGGGCCTTCGGGCAGTTGCACCTGGCCGCGCCGTACCCGAGCGCGCCCGACCCCGATCTGGCGGATGTCGCGGCGATGCTGTTCACCACCGGCACGACCGGAACGCCCAAGGGCGTGATGCTGACCCATGAAAACCTGCGGTTCGGCGGGCTGACATCGGCAAATTTTCGAGGACTGACGCAGGATGACGTGGTCTATGGGGTACTGCCGATTTCGCACATCTTCGGGCTGGCCTCGATCGTCACCGGATCGGCGCTGGCCGGGGCCTTCGTCCAACTGGATGCCCGGTTCGCGGCGGACCGCGCCTTTGCCGCGTTGAACGCGGGCGTCACGGTGTTTTCGGGTGTGCCGCAGATGCATGCCCTGCTGATGCAATATGCCCAGGAACAGGGGTTGGAGCGGTTGCCGTCGGACGCCCTGCGCTATACCTCGTCCGGGGCCGCCCCGCTGGACCCGGCGTGGAAACGCAAGGCCGAGGCCTTCTATGGCGTCGCGCTGCAGAATGGCTATGGCATGACCGAAAGCACGGCGGGGATCTGCGCCTCGCACAACCGGATCGGGGATCCAGATATCTCGGTCGGCCCGCCTTTGCCGGGGGTCGAACTGCGCATTGACGAAACCATACCAGGCGGCGGAGATGGCGTGGGCGAGATCCTGACGCGCGGCCCCCATGTGATGAAGGGGTACTATCGCAACGGCGAGGAAACGGGCCGGGTGCTTGCCCAGGGGTGGCTGCGCACGGGCGACCTCGGCCGTCTTGACGCGCAGGGAAATCTACACGTCGTTGGCCGCGCCAAGGAACTGATCATTCACGGCGGCTTCAATGTCTATCCGCCTGAGGTCGAGGCCGCGCTGAACGACCACCCGCTGGTGATCCAGTCTGCGGTGATCGGGCATCGGGTGGGCGGCGACGAACAGGTGCTGGCCTTTGTTCAAGTGCCTGAAATCGGCGCTGTGTCCGAGGCAGAGTTGGCGGAGTTCGTGGCCGCACGTCTTGCGGGCTACAAACGGCCCAGCCGGATCGTGCTGGCCACGTCACTGCCCGCCGCGCCCACGGGCAAGATCCTCAAGCACAAGCTGCTGACGCATTTCGCGAATCAACTGGCCTAGGGGCAGGGCCGGGAAAACGCTTTCGCGCCCGCGCGACATCTGCTGCGCCGGGCCCAACAGGAGGAGGCGTTTTGTCAAAAAAACGTCGACGATTGGCGGGGGCGGCCGTCAGACCGCGTGGTCTTCGGCTGCGGCGCGAATGGCGCGGATGTTCTGGCCATAAACGTCCGGGTTCGCAACCGACCCGCCCTTGAAGACCGCTGAACCGGCAACAAGAACGTCGGCACCGGCCGCTGCGACCAGCGGGGCGGTCGAGGGGTCGACTCCCCCGTCGATTTCGATATGCACCGGGCGGTCGCCGATCATCTCGCGCAGGCGGCGCACCTTCGCGGTCATGTCGATGAATTTCTGCCCGCCAAAGCCGGGGTTCACCGTCATCACGCAGACCAGATCGGCCAGATCCAGCAGATGCTCGACTGCTTCGGCCGGAGTGCCCGGGTTAAGCGCCACGCCTGCCTTCATCCCGGCCGCTCGGATCGCTTGCAGTGTGCGGTGCGTATGTGGGCCGGCTTCGACATGGGCTGTCAGAAAATCCGCGCCGGCATCGGCATAGGCCTGGATGTAGGGGTCGACCGGCGTGATCATCAGATGCACGTCCATCACCGTCTTGACATGCGGCCGGAACGCTTTGACCGCCGGCGGGCCGAAGGTGAGATTTGGCACGAAATGCCCGTCCATCACGTCAACATGGACCCAGTCGGCGCCTTGGGCCTCGATGGCTTGGATCTCCTGTCCGAAATTGGCGAAATCGGCGGATAGGATCGACGGTGCGATCTTGATCTTGCGGTCAAAGCTCATGGCGGCCTCATGTGACAGATCTGACGTTTCAGGTGTTGGGCCCGCGTATAGACGGGACGAGCGGCATTGCCCAGCCCCACCGCACCGCATCAATGTCGCGCCTTTGCAAAAGTTTTACCAGACCGACACACAGACGTTGAACAGGGTCAGTAGCTGACCGCCATCAACAACTGGGGGTGGCCCGTGCTGCGCATCGAAAACCTGACCAAGCGCTTCGGCGACATTACCGCCGTCGACACCGCAACGCTGGACGTCGATAAACCGTGCATGATCGGGATCATCGGGCGGTCGGGTGCCGGCAAGTCCACCCTGCTGCGTATGATCAACCGCCTGACCGATGCCAGCGCCGGGCAGATCCTGTTTCACGGGCGCGACGTGACCACCCTGAAGGGGCGCGACAAACGCGCCTGGCAGGCGGATTGCGCGATGATCTTCCAGCAATTCAACCTTGTGCCCCGCATGGACGTGGTTTCGAACGTGTTGCATGGAACGCTGAACCGGCACTCGACGCTGGCGACCCTGTTCAACCTGTTCCCGACCGCGGACATCCACCGCGCCATCGACATTCTGGACCGTCTGGGCATCGCCGAACATGCCCCCAAAAGAGCCGAGGCGCTGTCGGGCGGGCAGCAGCAACGCGTCGCCATCGCGCGGGCGCTGATGCAGGACCCCAAGATCATCCTGGCCGATGAGCCCATCGCCTCGCTGGACCCGATGAATGCGCAGGTCGTGATGCAGGCCCTGCGCCGCATCCACGAAGAGGATGGCCGCACCGTGATCGCCAATCTGCACACGCTGGACACCGCGCGCCGCTATTGCGACCGCGTGGTCGGCATGCGCGACGGACGCATCTTGTTCGACGGCCTGCCCGAGCAGCTGACCACCGGCGTCGCCCGCGAGATCTACGGAGCTGATGCCAGCTTCTCCGAGGCCGCGACCTCGACCGAGATCGAAACGCTGGATGCCTCCCGGAAGGCTCTGATGGAAGCCGAGGCCACGATCTGAGCCCCAACTACCTCATTCATCGCCCGGCCCGATGAACGGGGTGGGCCAATCAACCCGGAGAGAGACAGATGAAGAAACTTGTTGCCGCCCTGGTCGCGACCACTGCCCTGAGCGCGCCTGCCATGGCCGAGGAGATCGGGGAATTCCGTATCGGCATCCTGGGCGGAGAAAACGCACAGGACCGGCTGAACAACAACGAATGTCTGCGTGAGTACACCGAGGACACGCTGGGCGTCGAAACCAAGCTTTTCGCCCCGGCGGACTACAACGGCGTGATCCAGGGACTGCTGGGCGGCACGATCGATATGGCCTGGCTGGGGGCCTCGGCCTATGCCAAGACCTATCTGAGCGACCCCGAGGCGGTCGAGCCGGTTTTGGTCAAGGTCAACACCGACGGCGGGTTCGGGTATCATTCCATCGGTTTCGCCCGCAAGGACAGCGGCATCGCGTCGCTGGCCGACATGAAGGACAAGGTCTTCGGCTTCGGCGATCCCAACTCGACCTCGGGCTACCTGATCCCGTCGATCGAGATCCCTCAGGCCATCGGCGCCACGATGGAGGCGGGTGACTATTTCGGCCAAGTCAAGTTCACCGGTGGGCACGAACAGACCATCGTGGCCGTCAGCAATGGCGACGTGGATGCCGGCGTGACCTGGGCCGACGGTCTGGGTGAATGGGAAGACGGATACAACTCGGGTGCCCTGCGCAAGGCGGTCGATGCCGGTCTGGTGGACATGAACGATCTGGTCGAGATCTGGCGCTCGAAACCCATCCCTGAAGGCCCGATCGTGCTGCGAAAGGCGCTGCCGGCCGAGATCAAGGCGAAGATGACGGCGCTGATGGCCGGATTGGCCGAAAAGGACCGTGACTGTTTCTATGGCGTGGCGGCGGGAGAAGCCAAAGGGTTCGAACCGATCACCCATGCGGCCTATGAAAGCATCATCGAGGCCCGCAAGCTGAAGTCGAACTGACGCCAAGCCTTGCCGCCCCGGGGTCCGGCCTGAGGCCGGGCCTCGCCGTCCATCCGGGAGAATTCCATGACAGATCTGACCGCCAGCGCCCGAAGCGTAGACGATGTCCGCGACGACTATGTCGCGATGACCCGCCGAAAGCGGGTCTATGGCGGAATTCTTCTGATCCTGTTCGTGGCCTTGATGGCTGCGGGGTTCCGCACCGCCGACAGGCGCAATGCCGGCAGTTTCACCGACGGCCTGCACCGCGTTCTGGACTATCCGGCCGAGGTGCTGTCCGAGGCGTGGGACAAGATTGCGGACATGCCCGCGAACCTTGTCGCGTATTTTCCGGCCCTGGTCGAAACGTTGAACATCGCGGCAGCGGCCACACTGGTCGGCACGCTGGCAGGAGCATTTCTGGCGCTGGTCTCGACACGGGGGCTGGCGCCCTGGCCTCGGCTGATCCCCCTGTTTCGCCGCCTCGCCGATGTCTGCAGGGCCGTCCCCGAGATCGTGATCGCGCTGGTTCTGATCTTCGTGCTGGGTGGCGGTCCGGTTCCGGCCATGATCGCCATCGCCATCCATACCGCCGGTGCGCTCGGCAAGTTGTTTTCTGAGGTCAACGAAAACGCGTCGTTGAAGCCGGTCGAGGGGCTGCAGTCGGTCGGTGCCACCTGGACGCAGCGGATGGTTCTGGGCGTGATCCCACAAGTCGGCCCGAACTATGTCAGCTATGCCCTGCTGCGGTTCGAGATCAACATCCGCGCCTCGGCCATCCTGGGGTTCGTCGGCGCGGGGGGCCTTGGCTACGAGCTGCGCAATGCGATGTCGTGGGGGCAGGGGCGGTATGACGACGCAGCGGCAATCTTTCTGCTGCTGTTCGTTACGATCGTGATCGTCGACCAGGTTTCGGGATCGGTGCGAACCCGCCTGACCGAGGGCACGCAGAAAGGAACCGCCGCATGACGACTTTTGCCACCGATCTGCCCCGCGAGGCGCTGAAGGCCCGGGCCGACCGCCTGTTCGCGCGCAAACGCCTGACCAGTCTCGCGCTGCCCGGTCTGGTTCTGGTCTACCTGATCTATGTGTTCTTTGCCTTCGACATGCCCGGTCTTGCCGGACGGGCGAACTGGGAAAACGGCCGGACTCTGATTTCGGACAGCTTCAGCTACAAGACCCATGTGACCCGCGACAACCGCACTGGCGACGTCTCGGTCGCAATCGAGGGCGAGCGCAAGGGCGCCTATCCCGAGGGTCAGGCGCCCGACTGGGTGACCCTCGGCGAAACCACGGTGATCGAACTTGAGGGCGGCCATGTCGTTCGTTTCGGGCCGGATACCGTCGAATATGACATCCCCGGCTATGGAACGGTGCGCGCCACGCCCAGCCGATCGGCGGGAGTGCAGGCCCAGCTGCCTTCGGACGCGGTGCCCGAGTGGATCAGCCTGTCGCGAAACCGGCTGGCGATCACCACCGAAGCCGGGCGCCTGACCGTGACGCGCAACCGGGCCGAGGTGTTCCGATACTTCACTGGCTGGGAGCTGTTCTGGTTCACGCTGGACAGCCCCTATCATGGCAAGTCCTTTGCCCAGTTGGTCGGGCTGGCCGCCAGCGGTCAGGCAGGGGCCATATTCAACGATTTCTGGACCAACAAGATGTGGCGCCATCAGGACGTGGCCTGGGCGATTTTCGAAACCATCCTGATGGCCTTTCTGGGAACATTTGGCGCAGCGCTGATCGCCCTGCCGCTGGCCTTCATGGCGACGCGGAACTTCAACCCGTTGCGGTCTGTCCGGTTCATCGTGCGTCGCGTCTTCGATTTTCTGCGCGGGGTGGATGGCCTGATCTGGACGGTGGTGCTGGCGCGCGCCTTCGGGCCCGGGCCGCTGACTGGGGCGCTGGCCATCCTCGTCACTGATACCGGCACCTTCGGCAAGATCTTTTCCGAGGCGCTGGAAAACGTCGACCAAAAGCAGATCGAAGGCGTAGAGTCCACCGGGGCCAATGCGCCGCAGAAATATCGTTTCGGGGTAATCCCGCAGATCACGCCGGTACTGCTCAGCCAGGTCCTGTACTTCCTGGAATCCAACACCCGCAGCGCGACCGTGATCGGGGCGATCACCGGCGGTGGGATCGGTCTGTTGCTGACACAGGCGATCATCACCCAGAAAGACTGGGAGGAGGTGGCCTATTACATCGTGCTGGTCATCCTGATGGTCATGCTGATGGACTGGTTCTCGGGCTGGCTGCGCAGGCGGCTGATCCAGGGCGGGCCACCCAAGGCGCGAAAACCGTGCGACCCGCAGGCCAAGCCCCTGATGTTGCCCTGAATCGCATACGAGGACTTGCAGACCATGGCGCGCTTGCGACCGGACCAGCCCGTCATCCACCCGGATTGCCAGATAACCGGCAGCAGCTTTGGCGACTTTGTCGAAATCGGTGCCGGAACGCGGGTGACGAATTCGGTTATCGGGGACTACTCCTATTGCGACCGGACCTGCGACATCGCCAATGCCCGGATTGGAAAATTCGCCAATATCGCCAGTTTCACCCGGATCGGGGCCACCGACCATCCGATCGAGAAAGCGTCTCTGCATCACTTCCACTATCGCTCGGCCGACTATTGGGACGATGCCGAGGATGATGCGGACTGGTTCGCCCTGCGCGCGGGGCGGCTGGCGCATATCGGACACGACACCTGGATCGGCCACGCGGCCATCATCAAGCCCGAGGTGACGATCGGGCACGGGGCAGTCGTCGCCTCCGGGGCGATCGTGACCAAGGACGTGCCGCCTTATACCATCGTCGGCGGTGTCACTGCCCAACCCATCCGACGCCGGTTCCCGGAGCGGGTGGCCGAGCGGATGATGGCTCTGGCCTGGTGGGACTGGGACAATGCCCGCCTGCGCGCGGCGCTGCCCGATTTCCGCGCGTTGCCCGCCGAGGCGTTCCTGGAGAAATACGAAGATTGACCGGCATCACCCGTGGTCGTCATCCAGCGTCAGGGTGACCCGCTCACCGGCAAAGACGGTCTTGCCGTATTCAACCGGATGCCCCTGCGGATCGGCATTGATGCCGACCGAATGCAGAACCGGCGCGCCCTCGATCAGTTGCAGGTGCCGGGCCTGAACCGCGTCGGCCGCGCGGGCAGTCAGGCGGGTCGAGATCCGGGTATAATCCGCCACGCCGCAGTACCGCAGCGCCCGCGTGACCGAGCCGTTCTCGGCCAGCGCCTCGGGCAGGTCCGGCAGGCGGGCGGCAGGAAAGACGCTTTGGAACACCGCGATCGGTTGTCCATCGGCCAGCGACAACCCGTCATAGACATGCACCGGGTCGCCGGGGGTCAGGTTCAGCGCCTCGGCCTCGGTCTTGTCGGCGGCGCGGGTGATCAGCGACAGTACCCGCTTGCCCGGAATCTTGCCGCTGGCCGAGATGTTCTGGTGGTACCGGACCCGTTTGCCGATCGGGTAATCGGTCGCTGCTGCCGAAACGAACACGCCGGCCCCGCGGCGTGGATGCACCAGGCCTTGCTTGGCCAGTTCGGCCAGGGCCCGGCGCACCGTGTGGCGGTTCACGCCGTGGGTTGCGGCCAGCTGCGCCTCGGTCGGCAGGCGGTCGCCGGTGGCAAAGCGGCCCTCGGCAATGTCGGCGGTCAGCGCCAGCGCGATGGTCTTCCAGATCGGTGTTTGGCTCATGTCATCAAAACTTCACAGCATATTCGTTGCGAGTCACCCATTGCCTCATTATGATTTGTCTAGTTGTATAGTAGTTGTAGACAACTTGGCCAAGAGGCTTTGATGGCGGAACAGACAAAAATTGCGACAGGTGATCGACGGGCCTGGCTGGGCCTTCTGGCACGTGCGCCGGCCGAGAAGCTGGCGGCCTTGTGGTCCGGCTATGGCGCGCGTCCCGAGTTCCAGTGGCTGCGCACGCCCGAGATTGGCGGCGTCATGGTGCGGGGGCGGGCAGGCGGTACGGGCGCGCCGTTCAACCTGGGCGAGATGACGGTCACGCGCTGCGCTCTGGTCTTGGCCGATGGAACCGAGGGCCACGGATATGTGCAGGGGCGCGACAAGACCCATGCCGAAACCGCCGCTCTGATCGACGCGCTGATGCAGACCGGGGGCGCAGACGAGGTGCGTGCGAAAATTCTGGAGCCGCTGACCCGCCAGGTCCAGGCGGCCAAATCGGCCCGGGCCGCGAAGGCCGCGGCCACCAAGGTCGAGTTTTTCACGATGGTTCGGGGAGAGGATCAATGACCCCACAGACCCGTTTTTCAGGCGGTTTCACCGACGCGCCGATTCAGGCGGCCCACGCCTTTCGTGCGGCCATGACCGTGATGGCCCGGCCGGGCGAGTTGCGGCAGCTGGTCGGCGCGACCCCGCCCGACGGCCTGTCGGTCGCCGCGGGAACGCTTCTGCTGACGCTATGCGACCCGGATACGGGCGTTTATCTGGCGGGCGGGGCCGATAGTTCGGCCATTCGCCAATGGCTGACCTTCCATACCGGTGCGCCCCTCGTGCCCGCCGAGCAGGCGGATTTCGCCGTAGGCTGCTGGCCGGACCTGGTGCCGTTGGACCAATACCGGATCGGCACACCGGAATATCCGGACCGATCCGCCACCCTGATCGTGGAGTGCGACGCGCTGGACCTTTCCGGTGCAGTCCTGCGAGGTCCGGGCATCCGCGACGCCGCACGCCTTTCCGTGCCCGACGTTGCGGCGCTGCAGGCCAATTCGGACCTGTATCCGTTGGGGTGCGATTTCTTCTTCACCTGCGGGGATACGGTCGCGGCCTTGCCGCGCAGCACCCGCATCCAGCCCGAGGGTTAGGCCATGTACGTAGCCGTCAAAGGGGGCGAAAAAGCGATCGAAAACGCCCATGCCTGGCTGGCCGAGGAACGCCGGGGCGATCCCAGCGTGGCTGAATTGTCCTTGGCGCAGATCCGCGAACAACTAAGCCTTGCGGTGAACCGCGTGATGGCCGAGGGCTCTCTGTACGACCCCGATCTGGCCGCACTTGCGATCAAGCAGGCGCGCGGTGATCTGATCGAGGCGATCTTCCTGATCCGCGCCTACCGTACCACCCTGCCGCGGTTCGGTTATTCGACCCCGGTCGATACCGGCGGCATGGCCTGCGATCGCCGGATCTCGGCCACGTTCAAGGACGCACCGGGCGGGCAGGTTCTGGGCCCGACCTTCGACTACACGCACCGTCTGCTGGATTTCAAACTGGCCGCCGATGGCGCGGTGCCTGCAGCCCCCACCGCCGCGCCGCGCCATGAGCCGACCCCGCGCATCACCGAATTCCTCAAGGACGAAGGTCTAATTCAAGATGAACCCGCCAGCGATGAACCGCCGGGCGACCTTACGCGCGAACCGATGGAGTTCCCGGCCGACCGCCCCCTGCGCCTGCAATCGCTGACGCGTGGGGACGAGGGGTTCGTGCTGGGCATGGCCTATTCGACCCAGCGCGGCTATGCCCGCAACCACGCTTTCGTGGGCGAGTTGCGCATCGGCACCGTCGCGGTCGAGATGGAAATCCCCGAACTGGGTTTCGCGATCGAGATCGGCGAGATCGCCCTGACCGAATGCGAAACGGTGAACCAGTTCAAGGGATCAAAAACCGAGCCGCCGCAGTTTACGCGCGGCTATGGGCTGGTCTTCGGCCAGTCCGAGCGCAAAGCCATCGCCATGGCCCTGGTGGACCGCGCCTTGCGCTGGGAGGAATTGGGCGAAGACGATCTGGGTGCCCCGGCGCAGGATCAGGAATTCGTCCTAAGCCATGCCGATAACATTCAGGCGACCGGCTTTCTGGAGCATATCAAGCTGCCGCATTACGTCGATTTCCAGTCCGAACTGGAACTGGTGCGCAAATTGCGCCGCGAGGCCCAAGAACGAGTGGCATCACCGGAGGCGGCAGAATGACTTCCGTGATCTGCCTGCATCCTGTCCGCTTGATGGGTTGTCTTGTCGGCAGCAAACGGCCGTGTGGCGGTTTCCGAGCCGATCGCGGCCCATTCGCCATGTTGGTCGCGTCGCATGGCCCGGCGCCGTCGCCGGGAGTGTATCCTGCGCCAGAGAAAGTACACCATGACGACCGCGAAGGCCGAGGCAACCAGATAACCGTCCACAACAACACCAAAAACCGAAAGTGATACATCAAATGAATGAGTATAACTTCGCATATTTGGACGAACAAACCAAGCGGATGATCCGTCGGGCCATTCTCAAGGCTTTGGCGGTGCCCGGCTATCAGGTGCCTTTTGCAAGCCGCGAGATGCCCATGCCCTATGGCTGGGGCACGGGCGGGGTTCAGGTCTCGGCCGCGACGCTGACCCCCGACGATGTGTTCAAGGTGATCGATCAGGGTGCCGATGACACGACCAATGCCGTGTCGATCCGAAAGTTCTTTGAAAGGACGGCGGGCGTGGTCACGACCGAACAGACCGGGAAGGCGACCATCATCCAGACCCGCCACCGTATCCCCGAGGCCCGGCTGCGCGCCGATCAGATCCTGGTCTATCAGGTCCCGATCCCCGAACCACTGCGGTTTCTGGAACCGCGCGAAACCGAGACACGCAAGATGCACAGCCTGCAGGAATACGGGTTGATGCATGTGAAACTCTACGAAGACATCAGCCAGCACGGCGCGATTTCCACGGCCTATGCCTATCCGATCCGGGTGGCTGAGCGCTATGTGATGGACCCGTCTCCGATCCCGAAATTCGACAATCCGAAACTGGAAATGGACGCGATCCAGCTGTTCGGGGCCGGGCGCGAGCAGCGGATCTATGCGGTGCCGCCGCATACGCGGGTGGTCAGCCTCGATTTCGAGGACTACCCGTTCGAGGCCACCAAGGCCGATCATGCCTGCGATCTGTGTGGGGCCGAAGACAGCTATCTGGACGAGGTGATCACGGACGATGCAGGCAACCGGATGTTCGTGTGCTCGGACACCGATTACTGCCGGTCCCGCCGCGACGCCGGACACCAAGGGCGTTTGACGCAGGAGGGCGCGGCATGACCCCGCTGTTGCAGGTCAAAGGCATCGAGAAACGCTATGGCGCGCGGATCGGGTGCCGGGATGTCAGTTTCGACCTCTACCCCGGCGAGGTGATGGGGATCGTCGGCGAAAGCGGGTCGGGCAAGTCGACCCTGCTGAACTGTCTGGCCGGGCATCTGAAACCGGATGCCGGGCAGGTAATCTTCGACACCCGCACCGATGGGCCGGTGGACACGGTCACGATGTCGGAACCGGCCCGCCGGATGCTGGGGCGCACCGACTGGGCCTTAGTGCATCAGCATGCCCGCGACGGGCTGCGCATGTCGGTCAGCGCCGGTGGCAATATCGGCGAGCGGCTGATGGCCGTGGGGAGCCGGAACTATGGCCAGATCCGCGGGCAGGCTTTGGATTGGCTGGGCCGGGTCGAGATTGCAGAAAGCCGAGTGGACGACCGACCCAGCGCGTTTTCGGGCGGCATGCAGCAACGGTTGCAGATCGCTCGCAACCTGGTGACCGGTCCGCGGCTGGTTTTCATGGATGAACCGACCGGCGGGCTGGATGTCTCGGTGCAGGCGCGGCTGCTGGACCTGCTGCGCGGTCTGGTGCGCGAGATGGGGCTGAGCGCCATCATCGTCACCCATGATCTCGCCGTGGTCCGGCTGCTGGCGGACCGGTTGATGGTGATGAAGGATGGCGAGGTGGTCGAGGCGGGGCTGACCGATCAGGTGCTGGACGACCCGCAGCATGCCTATACGCAACTGCTCGTGTCCAGCGTTCTGCAGGTCTGACACCGTGCGAAAGGGTGAACCGCGATGATCGAACTGACAGATGTGAGCAAGAGTTTCGTCCTCCACAACCAGGGCGGCGCCGTGATCCCGGTGATGGCTGGCGCGTCGCTGTGCGTGGGGGCCGGAGAATGCGTGGCCCTGACCGGGGCCAGCGGGGCCGGGAAGTCCACGCTGATGCGGGTGATCTACGGCAATTACCTGGCGGTCTCAGGTCAGGTGCGGGTGGGTGGCCTGGACGTCGCACGGGCCCAACCGCGCGAGATCCTGCAACTGCGCCGCGAAACTCTGGGCTATGTCAGTCAGTTTCTGCGCGTGGTGCCGCGGGTGCCGACGCTGGACGTCGTGGCCGAGCCGTTGCTGGCGCTGGGCGTGGATCGGCAGGCCGCACGCGGGAGGGCCAGCGCACTGCTGCGCCGGCTCAACATCCCGGAACGCCTTTGGGGCCTGAGCCCGACGACCTTTTCGGGCGGCGAGCAACAGCGCGTGAACATCGCCCGTGGTTTCGTGCATGACTATCCGGCGCTGTTGCTGGACGAGCCGACCGCCAGCCTGGATGCCGAGAACCGCGAAACCGTGTTGTCGCTGATCGGCGAGGCCGAGGCGCGTGGCGCCGCCATCGTCGGCATATTCCACGACGCCGAGGCGCGCGATCGGGTCTGTGACAGGGCGGTGGATGTTTCGGGCTTCGCGCCGGAGCGGATGATATGAGTCTGGCGCCGGTCATTGCCGTGGTGGGGCCGTCTGGCGTGGGCAAGGACAGCGTGATCCAGGCACTTCTGGACCGGGAACCGGGATATTGCCGCGTTCGGCGGGTGATCACCCGACCCATGGGCGAACAAGGCGAGGATTTCGAACGCGTGACCGAGGCGCAGTTCCATCTGCTGGCGTCCAATGGTGCCTTTGCGCTGCACTGGCCCGCGCATGGGTTGCTCTACGGAGTCCCGGCCTCGATCCTGGACCAGCGGCGCGCGGCCCGTGGCATTCTGGTCAACCTGTCCCGTTCGGTCCTGCTGCCGGCGCAGGAAGTGTTCGGAGATCTGGTTGTCGTCTCGTTGACTGCCTCCCCCGAGGTTCTGGCGCGACGGCTCAGAGATCGCGGGCGGGAAAGCACGTCCGCGCAGGCCAATCGGTTGGGGCGGGCCAGGACCCCGCTGCCGGACGGTTTGCGGCGGGTGATCACCGTGGACAATTCTGGCCCGCTCGCGCGGACCGTCGATCAGATCCTGCGGCAGCTTCAGGGCGAAAGGGCATAGCGATGGATCACGTGAAACCGCCCGTCCTCGGCCTCGCCGACCAGCGCCAGATCCGCAATGTGGAACGGGGCAGGCAACAAGGGGGCAAGGTGATACTCCAGAACCGCCTGGGTTCGGCCGAGGGTGTCTTTGTCCAGCTTGCCGGACAGGGTGATGTGAAATCGAAAGGCGTCCAGCACGTAAGGATAACCCCAGGCCGCCAGGTTGGCCTCTTGCGCGGGCGTCAGGCGGGCCGCGCGCCGGCGGGCCAGATCCGCATCGGTCAAGGGTGCCCGAAACCCGTCCAGCTCGCGGACGCAGGCCGCGGCCAGCGCGTTCAGCGCGTCGGTATCACCCAAGGGGCGCAGGGCCAGGAACCGGCCCAGCCGGGCGATTTCCAACCCGTCCAGTGTCAGCGCGCGCTGTACCGCCGCGAGGCGCGTACAGGCCGCCTCGAGTGCAGGCAGTGTCTGCCCGGCGCGCAGGCGAAAGGGCGGCTTCAACGTCGCGTGCAGGCCGTATTTGCGCGGAACCTCGGTGATGCTGGCAATATCGAGGCCATCGACCGCAGGATGCCCAACCTCGGTCCCGGTCTCGGCGTCCCAGCCCAGCCAGGCCGTTGCGAATGCGGCCCAATCCGCGCTGCGGGGGGGAACGAAATAGATCGCGTAGCGCCTGTATGTCACCTTGGCCTCCTGTTGCGTGGCCTCTTGTTAGAACAAACCGTGTGAAATTCCGATGACAGATGAACTGATCCTTGCCAATGCCGCACTGGTTCTGCCCGACGAGATCGTACGCGGCTGTGTCCGGGTCGCCGGCGGAACCATCGCCGCGGTCGATCCCGGCCCTCGGGTTCCCAGGGGTGCGATCGATTGCGAGGGAGATTTCGTCGGCCCCGGTCTGGTCGAACTGCACACCGACAATCTCGAGCGTCACATCCAGCCGCGGCCGGGTGTTGACTGGCCCCACGCCGCCGCGATCATCGCGCATGACGCCGAACTGGCCAGTACCGGAATCACCACGGTGTTCGATGCGATGCGGGTCGGGTCGATCCCGTCGGGTGCGCGGCGGTATCTGCCCTACGCGCGCGGGCTCTCGCGCGAACTGTGGGACTTACGGGCGCAGGACGCGCTGAAGATCAGCCATTTTCTACATCTGCGGGCCGAGCTCTGCTCGGAAACCCTGATCGAGGAGTTGGCCGACTTCGGCCCCGAGGACCGGGTCGGCATCGTTTCGCTGATGGATCACACGCCGGGGCAGCGCCAGTTCCGCGACCTGTCCAAGTTAGAGGCCTATCTGAAGGGCAAATACGCGATGAACGACGACATGTTTCTGCAACATGTTGCCCAATTGAAGGCCTTGCGGGACCGCAACGGAGACCGGCACGAACACGAAGTCGTGCGGGCCGCGCGTCGGTTTGGGGCGGTTCTGGCCAGCCATGACGACACCACGCCCGAGCAGGTGCGGGTGTCGGCGGGTCACGGCATTCGCCTAGCCGAGTTTCCCACCACCGTCGAGGCCGCCCGGGCCTGCCATGACCTCGGCATACAAGTGATGATGGGGGCGCCCAACGTGATCCGAGGCGGATCGCATTCCGGCAACGTGGCGGCGCGCGACCTGGCCCGACACGGATACCTGGACATCCTGTCGTCCGACTATGTGCCTTCGGCCTTGCTGTTGTCTGCCGTACAACTGGGCCGAATGTGGGGGGACATGGCGCGCGGATTGAAGACCGTGACCTTGGCCCCGGCGCGGGCCGCCGGACTGATGGATCGGGGCGCGATTGAAGCCGGAATGCGCGGCGATCTGATCCGGTTCCGGATGCGGGACGCGGTGCCGGCCCTACGCGCGGTGTGGTCACGCGGGCGCCGCGTGGCTTGATCAGGCGCGATAGAAAAGATAGCGGTCGGGCGCGATGCTGTCGGGGCCGCGTATCTGTTCGAACCCCACCAGCGGCTGACCCGAGATCAGGAAGCCGCCGGGTACCATGACCCGGGCGATCAACGGGCTGAGCCGGGCGGCTTCGGCCACGTCTTCGTGCTTGATGCCGCGTCCGAAATCGTAATGCGCCAGCGCCACGCACGAGCCGCGATCGGCCAGTCTGGCCAGCATCGGCTCGGCCTCGCCCTGCAGGAAATCCTCGGCGGGGGGCGTGCTGTCGGGGTGGCATTGCAGCACCCGGTCCATCACCCAGATGCGCCTTTGGGGCAGGATTTCGCGCAGATGATCATAGGTGCGGCCATTGCCCAGACCCATGTCCAGCACGTCGCCGTCCAGGCCCGCGATCTGCGCCGCAGCCCAGTTCAGTCCGTCGCGCTGGGCGGTCAGACGGCGCAGCATGGAATCCAGTCGGCTCATCGGGGTCTCCCTTGGTCGTTCAGTGCGCGGGTACTGTCCAGATGCGGACCGGACCCTGCAGCAGGTGCGTCAGCAGTGCTTCGGTGAAATCCCAGATCTGTTGATCATGGACCAGATGGTGGGTCAACACGCCAAAAGGCTCCTGGAGGTCCGCGCGGCCCAGCCGGCGGTCGCGCAGCAACGCCGTGGTTTGGGCGATCAGCCCATCGGGGTCGGCTAGCCCGCGCGTGCCACGCCAATCAATCGGGTCCAGATGGGTATTCACCTGCTCAAGCCCCGGCGCCGCCAGCCTTTGAGTGCGCGGGGTTGCCGTCGACAGGAACCGATAGCCCAGTTCGGGCAGCGTCGCTGCGACTTCGGGCGCGATCCGGTTCCAGGGCGGCACGAACATCGGGCGCAGCCGGTCCCGGAAATGGTCGCGCAATTGCGCAAGGCCGCGGCGGGCATCGTCCTTGATGGCCTCAAGTGGCCGATGCAGGCGGAATTCGGCCTTCTTCTCACCGGCAGGTGCGTGGTTGTGGTGGGCCCAGCCATGAACCACCGGAATCAACTCGGGCGTCCGGGCGATCAGGGTGGCAAGATCCGGCTGGGCCGCCTGCGGAATGACGGCCAGATGAACCGCCAGGCCCAGCCGCCGCGACAGGTCCGTCAGGCGTTCGAGTTGCGGCGTCGCCGCCACGGCATCATCATCGCGCCACCACAGCGGCAATGTATGCCCGGCCTGGGACCAGATACGCAGTTCGTCCGCCAACGGGGTCCAGTCCCAGGTCATCCGCGCGCCTCCCGCAGCTGCAGGGCGATTTCGACCGTCCGATGCGCACCGTCAAAGCCTTGCGTGGCCGGAATGCGGGGGCCCTGTTCCATGACTGCTGCGACCGAACGGGCCAAAGCGTCTCCGGTCAGCTCTGCCGAGGACAAAACGCGCATCGCCGGCAAATGGGCGAGGCTACGGGCTCGCAGGGTCTGCTCCACCTCCTTGCCGTCATCAAACGGGATCAGGACGCCCGGTGTGCCCGCTTGCAACAGGTCCATTGCGGTGTTGTACCCGCACATGCTGACGGACGCCCCCGCCAGAGGCAGCATGTTGCGAAAATCCGGCCGGACCGGCTCGATCGTAATCGGCCAGCCTTGGGCCAGTGTGCGCAGTTCATCCATGCGGGTTTGAGCGTCGCCGCCGCCGACCAGCAGCCGCCAGCGGCTGTCTGGCATCTTTCGGGCGGCCTCGATGGCCGCGCGAAAGATCGGCTGCCCCACCGAACCGCCACCAGCGCTCACCAGAACCTCGCCTGTCCCGATGCCGTCGCAATGGGGCAGCGGCGCCGGCGGTGCGACGAAACCGGTGTAGTGCAGGCGGCTTTCCAACCGCTCAGACACCGGCCAGCTGACGCTAAGGGGTGTGACTTGTGGGTCGGAATGCACCAGCACGCCGTCGAAGAATTCGGCCACGATCTCGTCGGCCCGTTCGGCCTTCGCGGGCTTGGAAGGGGGTGCCAGGATGTCGCGGATCGAACTCAGCACAACCGGTCGCGCCGGTAGGTCCTTTGCCGCCGACAGCAGGGCAAGAAACTCGGCGCTCAGGCTGCGGCGGCCGAAGGGGAACAACTCGGTAATCAGAATATCGGGCTGACCGGTTTGCACCGCGTGCGCCAGCATTGCGGTCCGTTTCGCCAGATAGTCGGGGTCGGCGGGCTGGCCGCTTTCGGTCAGCAACCGCGTGAAATCGGTGCCGTCCGAGCGCAGCGGCGGCAGTTGAACGAGGCTCAGGCCGGTACGATCCAGTTGCGGCGCGGGCATCCCGCCCGAGACGACCGTGACCGCGTGCTCGGCCTGGGCAAAAGCCCGCCCCAGCGTCAGGGCCCGGCTGAGATGTCCGGTTCCCAACAGATGGGTGACGGCGATCATGACCTTCATGACATGTCCTCGCGCGGGGTCAGGCGGACCGGTTCGGGTTCGGGCTGCATCCGGTCCAGATCGACAACATATAGGCGGTTGCGTTTGATACGGAATGGCACAGGGCCGGCAAACCCCCACCCCCAGGCCCGGGCCAGAATGACGCGCATGATCCCGATATGGCAAACGGCGACCGCATCGGTTTGCAGACTGGCCAGCCAGGGCTCGAGCCGGGCCCAGAGCTCAGCCGGGCTTTCGCCGCCGGGGGGGCGGAAATTCCAGCCCCAATCCTCAATATGGCGGTAGCCGCTGTCGGGGTCGGCGATCAGGTCCAGACCGCGCTTTCCTTCCCAGTCGCCCCAGTCCATCTCGGTCAGGGCCGGATCGGTGCGCGGCGCGCGCCCGGTGACCAATTGTGCCGTTTCGGTCGCGCGGCTCAGCGGGCTGGACCACAACTCCGCCTCGTTCCAAGGGGGCGGCAGGCGCAGGCCGGACAACTGGGCGCGGGCTTCGTCGTCCAGAGGAATGTCGCTGCGGCCCTGAATGCGTCCGGCGCGGTTCCAGGTGGTATGACCGTGTCGCAGCAGGGCCAGACGTGTCATGTGCGGTCCTCCCGCAGGGGTGCGACGCCAGCCCAGAACTGGTCCGAGGCCGCAGGCATCAGGTGGCGTTCGGCGATATGAACGCGAGCCTTCCCGCCTTCGGTTCGTCGCAGGTCGGTATCGGCCAGAAAGTTGTCGATACGGGCGGCCAGCGCCTGCGGCCCTTCCTCCGGCTTGGGATAGCACGAGGGCGCCAGCACGTCCCGCACACCGGGGCGATCCTGCGCCACCACCGGCACTCCGGCGGCCTGCGCCTCGAGATAGGTCATGCCATAAGCCTCGTTCACGCCCGGCCAGACCAAGAGCGCGGCGCGCGTATAGGCATCCTGCATCGCGGGGGCGTCCAATTGCCCAAGAAAGCGCACCCGCGCGCCGAAAGGGGCCATCAGGGCCTGAACCTGCGCCCGGGCCGGGCCGTCGCCGGCGATGTCCAGCGACCAGTCCCCTTGCAGCAGGGCCAGCGTCTCGGCCAGGATCGTATACGACGCCAGTTTGTCGCCGGGCCGCATCATGCCCACGGCCAGCATCGGTCCGTCGCAGCGCGACCGGGGCGGCAGATCCGTATGCGGCAGGAACGGCGGCAGCTCGATCAGCGCCTGATCGCCATACCGTTCCCGCTTCAGCGTGATAAGGTCATTCGCCGTGTGATAGAAGATCACCCGGGCCGCATCGCACGCGTCATGGGCAGCGCGGGCGAACCCGGCCCATGGCCCGGTCAGGCGCGACAGGGCGCGGGTGCTTTCAAGTTGCACGTAAGGAAGGCCGCGGGCCTTGGCCACAACCGGCCCCAGCAGATCGGGCGCCTTGTAATAGTTGTGGTAGGTTACCCAAAGCCCGGTATCGCCGGGAAGGTCGGCGATCAGCCGTTCGGCCTCGGACCGGGCGGCCCGACGCAACACGGCCTGGACCGATGCGTCCCCCGTCTTGTCATAGATGCGCAGGCGCGAGACCAGATCGACCGGGGTTCCATTGGCCCCGATTGCGGCCATCAGGTTACGAGCCATCTGCCGGTCGCCCGACGGTATCGGACTGTCCGGCGCTTTCATCGGCGCGTAGAAGGCCACCCGCGTCATCACCCCTGATCCGCGCACAACGCCCGCAGCCGGGCCGACAACCGTGCGATGCCGGGTTCCATGCGGAATTCGGAAATCAACCGGTCATGGGCCGCGTCGGCCATAGCCGCGGCTTTCGCGGGTTCTGCCGCCAGGGCCGAGATCGCACCCGCCAGTGCGTCAGGCGTGTCGGCGGACAGAACCCCGTGCACCCCATTTTCGATGAATTCGGGGATGGCCGAAACCGGCGTGGACAGGATCGGCAGCTTCTGAGAAGCGGCCTCCATCAACACATTGGGCAAACCATCCCGGTCGCCATCCGCCGCGATGCGGCTGGGCAGAACGAACAGGTCGGCTGCGCGCATGGCCGCGATCACCTCGGGCTGGTCGCAGGCACCCCGCCAGGTGATGCGGCCCGACAGACCCAGGGTTGTGGCCAGGTCTCGCAGGCCGTCCGACAAGGCACCGCCGCCGATATGGGTCCAGTGCCAGTCGAGCTGCGCGGGCAAAAGCGCCAGCGCCTTCAACAGACGGTCAAAGCCTTTCTTTTCGACCAGCCGGCCCACCGAGAGCATGCGGAACGGCGCGCCGACCTTTCGCAATGGGCGGTCTGGCGCGTGCGGGAATCTGGACAGGTCCAGCCCGTGATAGATCAGCTCGACCCGGGCCGGATCGTCGGCCAGCTCGCGCAGGTGGCGGGCGCCGACCGCAGTGCAGGTGGCGCCGAAGGCCGCGCCATGGGTGCCGGCCTGCAGCTTTTCGCGCTTTTCCCAGTCGGGCGAGGTCCAGATGTCCTTGGCATGGGCCGAAAAGCTCCACGGCAGACCCCGCATAATCGCGGCATAGCGCGCGACCGAGGACGGCGTATGCATGAAATGCGCATACAGTGCGCGGGTTTCGGCGGGCAGTTCGGCGGCCAGAACGCAGGCCTGACCGAACCGGCGGATGCGGTTGTGCGTGGGGTCGCGGCGCAGATCCTGCCGCCACTGCCGATAGGCGCGGTCGTATCCCGGCAAGGCTTGCGCGGCCCGGCGCCCCGCCCAGACCCGTTCGGGTTCTTCGAACAGGTATTCCGGCAGGTAATGGACCGTGCCGGCGAACCGGTCGTGCAGCGGGTGGCGCTTGGTGTCTGTCGGGTGGCGCAGCGACCAGATGTCGAAGTCGTGGCCCGCCTCTTGCAGGGCAACCAGTTCCTGGGCGATGAACGTCTCGGACAGGCGTGGCCAGCCCTTGACCAACACCGCCAGCCTAGGCGCGGTTCTGCTCATCCGGTGGCGCGCTCCCGTTCCTGCGACAGCAGGGCATCGACGCGGCCGGTAACATAGTCGAGCCCGTCCAGCAGGCCGGCGCGGATCGCCTGCGACGGCAGTGGCTGGTTCGGCAGGTTGCGGATGGCAGCAATCATCGCCTGTGGCGTCAACCCATCGCGGGTTTCGTCCAGCATGCGGACGAGGCCCAGGTCTTCGGCGCGCGAGGCGCGGATCCATTGTTCCAGTCGCGGCGTGGTGCGCGGCACGATCACGGCACGTTTGTCAAACGACAACACCTCACAGAAGGTGTTGTAGCCGCCCATGCACACAACTCCCGCCGCACCCGCGAACAGGGTCTCGATCTGCGACTCGAACCCCACCGCGGTCACCCGCCCGTTCAGGGCCGCGACACGGGCTTCGAACTCGTCGCGCAATTCGCCCGACAGGAAGGGGCCATAGACCAGAACGGCGCGCGGCGACAGGTCCGGGTCCTGCTCGTAGGCCGACAGCACAAGGTTGACCATGGCCTTGCCATCCCCGCCGCCGCCGGGCGTGATCAGGATGTACGGCTGTTCCGGCGGAGTGCCGACCGGGCCCAGGTCGCGGCGCAGATAGCCGGTCCAGTGAATGCGGGCCTGGGTCGCGGGGCTGAGCGGCAGGCCCCGGGTCGGGTCATAGACCGAACGCAGACCATAGACCCAGATTTCGTGGTAGAATTTTTCGGTGGAGGTAACCGCATCCTTGCGGGCCCATTCGGCGGCCAGAACTTCGGGTTCATCGAGCACGTCGCGCAGGCCCAGAACCAGCTTGGCATGGCCGGTTTCGTGCAACTGCTCGAGCGTCGGCAGCAGTTCGCCACGGAACCCAGTGGGCTCTTTGTCGACGATCAGAACATCGGGGGCGAACTGGCGCACGGCGGTCTGGATCAGGCCTGACCGCAATTCGGTCACTTCGTCGATCCCCATGCCGATGGTCTGCGCCGCATAGGAGCCATCCGCGCGTTTGGTCACGCCGGGCAGGCGCACATGGTCGACGCGTCGTGGAAAGGTGAACCGACCGGCGACCGGGGATCCGGTCAGGATCAGCGCCGAGGCCTGCGCGTTGGCCTGCGTGATCGCGGACGCCAGCGCGCGTGATCGTCTGAGGTGGCCCAGACCGAACGTGTCGTGGCTGTAGAACAGAATGCGCGGCGCGCGGCCGGTGATTTGGTCTTTTGTGCCTAGGCCCATGCCTTCGCCCGTTTCATTGGTCTCGGTGCATTTTCCGCGCGTTCGCACCTGATAGCGTATCTTTTCCGGGTCCGCTTGCCAAAGGCGCTGTTTCAGCGCCGCAAATGCGTCAGGCATTGCGATTCGGCAACAGCCCTAGGGCATTTGCCGACGTGGACCCGAAACGGGTTTGCTGGCGCGGGATGGCCGGTCTCGGATGTGTTACTCGGAAATCAGGCATTTGAAAATATGCCGGCCGTCAGGAATGTTGGAAAAAAACACGCCACTACACGTTGTCGGGAAATCCCGGCCGGACGGTTTGAACAGGGCCGCGCGCGCCTGTAGGCTGGCGGACAGCCGATATGAAATTGGGTGCCAAGCCTTATGAATCTGACAATTCTTGTCCGCGTGATGTGCCTGTGTTGGGCGATGATGGTCGCAGGTGCGGTGCAGGCGCCGGCCCAGACCTCGCTGATTCCGGGGTATCCGACGGGGTCGGACGACCAGGTCGCGACGAGCAGCGACTCGGATATTGCCGCCGCCATACGCGCGGCAACCGAGGCAGGGGCCAGCGTCATCGTGATTGACAGTGCCGGAAAGGTGGTGCCCTCGGGTGCCGGGTCCACCGCTCGGGCTGAGGATGCGCCGCATGATCCGATGTCGGAAAGCTCGCAGTTGATGAAGGCGCAGGAGCGCGTTGCCAAATTCAGCGAGGCCGTCCGTTCGCGGTTCGAGGCGTTGCCCTATTCGATCTTCGAGGTGCGATACATTCTGGAACAGACCAGCCCCGATGGTCGGATCATGACCTATCTCGAGGTTCTGGGCTGGAACATCCTGTTCCTGCTGCTGGGTCGGTGGCTGTCGATCGAGCTGTACGGCAAGCGTTTTGCCCGACGGTGGGTCGTCGCCCGGATCAAGGAAAACCCGCAAGGGTATCGAGAAAAGATGCCATTCCTCGTGTTCCGGTTCCTGATGGGAATCGGGGCCACCGTCTTTGCCATGCTGATGGCGCTGTTGGTGGGCTATCTGTTCTTCGGCCAGTCTGAGGACGTCTCGATCCAGTTCACGGTGACCGCCATCTTCACGGCCTTTTTCCTGTCGCGTACGGTTTCGGACCTGTGGCGCATGGTGCTGTCACCCTATCTCAGTCAATATCGCCTGCCGCCGTTTTCGGACCGGGACGCCAAGCGGCTTTACATCTGGGCCTCAGCGCTGGCGACTTACGACATCACCGCGGTTCTGTTTTCGACCTGGGTGGCGGATTTTGGCCTCAACTACAACGTTTATGCCATGGTATATGGCAGCCTGACCCTGATCGGGCTGGTCGGAAACATCCTGATGATCCTGTTCAACGCGCGGGCGATCTCGAACGCAATCCGGGGCGGGCGCAGGCCGGATCAGGTGTCGTGGCTGCTGCGCTTCGTATCCTTCGGATGGGCGCCGGTGCTGATCGTCTACCTGGTGTTCAGTTGGTTCAAGTTGGCGGTGGATCTGGTTCTCGAAACCGAGGATTCGATTCCGATCGTGGCCAGCAGCTATCTGATCTTCATGTCCGTGGTCATCGCCTACGGAGCCATGAACTATGTTCTGGAACGGTATTTCGACCGCAATCGCCAGATCGAGGCGATAAACGCCGAGGCAGACACGGATTACGAGGCGCGCGAGACTTCGGAAACGCCCGAGGCCGAGCAGCGGCGCCACACGATGGTCACCTACGAGGATCTGGCCCGGCGGGTGGCCGGCATTCTGGCCTTCGTGGTCGGCATCTATGCGCTGGTGGTCATCTGGAATCCCGAAGCCAGTTGGAGCGAGGATCTGCCCGTCGGGCGCGCGCTGGACGTGATGGTGATCCTGTTCATCGGGTATATCCTGTTCCATTTCTTCCGGATCTGGATCGATATGAAAATCGCCGAAGAAGTCGAGGATGGTGGCGGTCAGGCCGAATTGGGCGACGAGGGCGGCGAAGCCAGCCAGAGCCGGTTGGCAACACTGCTTCCGCTGTTCCGCGGCGCCATTCTGGCCATCGTGGTGGTCTCGATCGGGTTGATCGCCCTGATGGAGGTTGGCATCAATGTCAGCCCGCTGTTTGCCGGCGCCGGTGTCGTCGGCCTGGCGGTGGGCTTTGGGGCGCAGACGCTGGTGCGGGATATCTTTTCGGGCGCGTTCTTTCTGTTGGACGATGCGTTCCGCAAGGGCGAATATGTCGATATCGGCGACGTGAAGGGGACGGTCGAAAAGATCTCGGTCCGGTCGATGCAGCTGCGCCACCATCTGGGGGCGCTGAACACCATACCCTTCGGCGAGATCAAGGTGCTGACCAACTATTCCCGCGACTGGGTCATCATGAAGCTTCCTCTGCGGGTGACCTATGACACCGATGTCGAAAAGGTGCGCAAGCTGATCAAGAAGCTGGGGCAGGAATTGCTGAGCGATCCGGTGATCGGCGACAATTTCATCCAGCCTCTCAAATCGCAGGGCGTGATCGAGATGCAGGATTCCGCGATGATCATCCGGGTCAAGTTCATGACCAAGCCGGGCGATCAATGGCTGGTGCGCAAGCGGGTCTATCAGGAGATCAGGGAACTGTTTGCGCGCGAAGGCATCCAGTTCGCCCACCGTGAAGTGACTGTGCGACTGGCCGACGGCAAGGAGGCCGGCGACCTGACGCCGCAGCAGCGCGAGGCGGTGACCGGTGCGGTTCAGGCCGCGATCGACGAAGACTATCTGGACGATATCGGGCCGGGCGGCGATGACCGCTGACCGAGCGGCGGTGGCGCGTGGGGTCAGGACGGCTCCCACACGGGGGAGGAGGTGCCCAGCCGGGACGCGTGCAGGGGCCAGTGCATGCCGGCCGGCCCGACGTTCAGTGCGGGCTTCAGACGATGACCCGGCCCCCACCCCGATTGCTCGGTGTCGTGGGCATAGTCCGCAGGGGTCGGCTTGGTGATGTCTTCGGTGGTCTCGGTCTTGGCGAGGCTGGCCAGAAGCTCGGCCGTGCGGGCCAGCGACAGCCGGGCATCCATGACGGAACGGCCCAAGGTGGCCTCGGTCAGGGCCGAGAGGACGGCGGCGGCCATCAGGTAGCCGGTCGCGTGGTCCAAAGCCTGAACCGGCAGCGGGGTCGGCTTTTCGGCCTTGGCCCACAGACGGCCGGCATCGGCGATGCCTGCGCTCATCTGTACCAAGCTGTCGAATCCGCGCCGAGCCGCCCAAGGCCCCTGCCAGCCATAGGCGTCCAGCGTGACCTCGATGCGGTTGGGTGCAATCTCGTCGCGTTTGGCCTTGTCGAGGCCCAGTGCGTCCAGCGCCCCTGGGCGATAGCCGTGCACGAACACATCGGCTTGGGCCAACAGCTCCTGCAGTCGGTCCATTCCTGCCGGCGATTTCAAATCCAGATAGGCACAGCGCTTGCCCAGTGAAATGTCGGGGATCACCCCGGGCTCGTCCCAGTCCGGAGGGTCGATTCGCAACACCTGCGCCCCGAAACCCGCCAGTGTCCGGGTCGAGACTGGCCCGGCCAGAACGCGGGTCAGGTCCAGCACCCGCAGCCCCGACAAGGGGCGGGCGGCGGTTGCCCGGGGCCGGTCGCGCAGCGTGATCCGGCGCGGACCGTGCCAGCCGATCAAGGGGTCGCGGGCGACGGCGCGGCCTTGCGGGTGGTCGAGCCACTCGGTGCGGCTGCGCATGGCTGCCGCAACGCCGCCTTCGGCCACGATCCGGGTCTCCAGATCCGAGATCGACCAGTTGCGGATGGCCTGCGTCACCGCAGTGCGGTCGGCCAGGGTGTCCAGCACCCTGAGCGCGGCCGCCCGATGGTGGGGCAGGTTGGTGTGCAACCGGATCCAGCCGTCGGCAGCCTGATAGTCGCCGGCGATCGGATCCCAGAGGTTCGGCATTTCCCACCCGTCGGGCTTTAAGGAATACCCGAACCAGAGGGACGCCAGACGACGATCGACCGACACGGCCGGCGTCGCTGCGGCAAGGTTGGCCGCCTGCATGAACCGGGCAAGTTCGAACCCGACGGCGGCGAAACTGGCGGTGGCCAGGTCCGAGACGGCAAAGGCGCTTGGCAGCGCACCGGACCCGCTGACCCGATAGGCCCCGGCCGGCGGAAGCGCCGCCAGCAGGCTCATTGCTGATAGGGGTCCAGACTGTCGCGCAGCCCGTCACCCAGGAAATTGAAAGCCAACACCACCACGATGATCGGCAGCATCGGGATGGCGGTCCAAGGGTAGATCTCGATCGAGGCGAGGTTCTGCGCGTCGTTCAGCATCACGCCCCAGCTGACCGCCGGTGCCCGCAGGCCGAGGCCCAGGAAGCTGAGCGCCGTTTCCCCCAGGATCATGGCCGGTATCGACAGCGTGGCCGAGGCAATCAGATGCGACATGAAGTTGGGCAGCAGATGCTTGCGGATCACCCGGCCGGAACTGGCGCCCATCATCTCGGCAGCGCGGACATATTCCTCTTCGCGCAGCGACAGGAATTTGGCGCGCACGGAACGGGCCAGGCCGGGCCAGTCGAGGATGCCGAGGATGATCGAGATGATGAAGAACACAGCCACCGGTGACCAGTTCGACGGCACTGCCGCCGACAGCGCCAGCCACAGGGGCAGTTCGGGCAGCGACCGCAGGATCTCGATCACGCGGTTGATGACCCAGTCGATCCGCCCGCCGAAATAGCCGGCCAGCGATCCGAACAGGATACCCAGGAAGAACGAGACCGAAATGCCGATCAGGCCCACCGTCAGCGACAGCTGCGCGCCGTAGAGGATGCGGCTGAACACGTCGCGGCCCAGCCGGTCGGACCCCCACAGGAACAGGGTCGTGCCCTCGGGCGGGCAGAACAGGTGCGTGTTGGAAGGGATCAACCCAGCCAGTTTGTATTCCGAACCCTCGCAGAAGAACCGGATCTTGCGCGGGTCGTCCGTGTCGGTCACGAATTTCCACTGGAAGGTCTCAAGATCGGCCTCGGCCACGGTCGGATAGACGAAGGGCCCGATGAACTCTCCGTCGTGAAACCAGTTCACCGATTGAGGCGGGGCGTACAGGTGCTCTCCGTTGCGGTCATTCGGCCCGTAGGGCGCAATGAAGCCGGCAAAGGGCAGCATCAGGTAGCACAACAGCAGGAAGATGCCCGAGATTAGGCCCAGCCTGTGTGTCTTGAACTTGCGCCAGACCAGCACCCAGTTGGGAGCGTCTAGGTCCTTGCGCTCCAGCTCCTGCAGGGCGGCCTGCGGGTCGAACGGGGCGTCATCGACATAGCGGCCATCGGGAAGTCTACTCATGCCTCACGCCCCTCGTAGCGGATGCGCGGGTCAAGCATGACCAGCAGGATGTCGGAAATCATGGTGCCGATCAGGGTCAGCAGGGCCACGAACATCAGGATGAAGGCCGACAGGAACTGATCCTGTGTTTTAAGCGCCGTCAGCAGAGTGGGGCCGATGGTCTGCAAACCCAGCACCACCGACACCAGAACCGAGCCCGACACCATCGAGGGCAGCAGGTTGCCGATATCGGCCACGAAGGGGTTGAATGCCACGCGCAGCGGGTATTTCGTCAGCATCCGCGACGGCGCCATCCCCTTGGCGATGGCGGTTTCGACATAGGGCTTGCCCAGTTCGTCCAGCATGTTGGCACGCAGGCGCTGCATCATCGCCGAGGCGCCCGAGGTGCCGATCACGAAGGTGGGTACGATCAGGTGCACCAGGATCGACTTCATCTTGTCCCAGCTCATCGGCTGGCCTTCGTAGATCGGGTCCATCAACCCGCCGATGGGCAGGTTGAAATAGCGGTGGCCGTAGTAGAACAGGATCAGCGCCAGCAGAAAGTTGGGTGTGGCCAGCCCCAGATAGCCCACGAAAGCGGTCGTGTAATCGACCCAGGTCCGGGATTTGGCCGCCGCCATCACGCCCAACGGCAGGGCCACGGCATAGACGAACAGGATGGCCGCCAGGTTGACCACGACCGTCAGCCACAGCGTATCGCCCACGATCTCGGCCACGGGGCGGTCGAATTCGAAAGACCAGCCATAGTTGCCTTGCAGCAGCCCCTCGAACCCGTGGGGGCCGGGGATAAACCCCATCCAAATCAGGTATTGTTGCCACATCGGCCGGTCCAGCGCATATTCCTTGCGCAGGAACTCGGCCTTGGCCACGCCCGCCGACTGCCCCGAGGCCTGCAATTCCGCGATCTGGTTGCTGAGATAGTCGCCGGGCGGCAGGTTGATGATCACGAAGATCATCACCGACACCACCAGAAGCGTCAGCAGCATCGTGAAAAAGCGATACACCGCATAGCGGAGCATGATCATCGGTCAGCCCTCGTCAGTCCGCCAAGAAGAATTCGTCGGGCCGGTGCACTCCGAAATGTGCGCCGGGTTCCCATGCCCACATGGCTTGTTCCGGCACGTTGCGCAGGCGGTTGGATAACACGATCGGTTGCGGCGCTCCGTTCAGGATGCCGATGGCATAGACCTGTTCGGCGTGGATTTTGAGCATGGCTTCCCAAGCCGCGCGGCGCTGGTCGTCGTCGGTGGCGACCTGCCAGTCATGGGCCAGTTCCAGAAGGCGCTGCGCCTCGGGCAGATCGGGCGGCTCGCCGGAACCGCCGCCGGTTTGATAGTGCTGACCCCATTTCGGCCAGGACAGAAACACCTGGTCGGTGGGCGCCACATACAGCGGCGAAGTATAGACCTGCGGGATCCCGTTGTCCCATCCGTACCAGACCGAGGCCATCGTGTTTCCGGCAAACACCCGGTTGCGCAGAATGTCCCGGTCCAGCGGGCGCATCACCAGCTTGACGCCAATCTCGCGCCAAGTGTCGGTGACGATCTGCAGCGCGTTCTCGACTTCTTGCCTTTCGCCGGCGGTTTCGATCACCAACTCCATCGAGCGGCCGTCGGGCAGCAGACGGATGCCGTTCCTGTCCCGCTTGTCCAAGCCGGCTTCGTCCAGCAGGGCATTGGCCTGGTCGACATCGAACTGCGCCCAGGCCTGCGCGTTCTCCTCACTGTAGAAGGGCGAGGCCGGCAGGACCGACATGGCCGCCGGATGCGCCAGTTTGAAATACAGGGCCTGATTGATGGTCTGCCGGTCGATCGCCAGCGACAGCGCCCGGCGGACGCGTACATCGCGCAGCACATCGCGCCAGACCGCGTCTTCATAGTTCAGATTGGGATAGATCGCGATTTGCGAGGCGACACCGGTCTTCCACAGCAAGGTCTTGTAGTTGCCCTGCGCCTCGCCCTTTTTCAGGATCGAGGCATCGCGGAAGTCAAGCCCGCGGCCCTGCAGATCGGTCTCGCCGGCATTGGCCTTGGCGGCGACCAGGCCGGGCGCGACGATCTCCATCTCGACCACGTCGATATAGGGCAGTTGCACGCCCTTGGCGTCGATGCGGTGATAGTAGGGATTGCGTACGAAATTGTGCCGGATCTTCTTGCCCGAGCTGGCATTCAACCAAGGCTGAAGAGTCGGCAGTTCGTGGTTGTCGTACTTGTAGAGGTTGTCCAGCTTGTTGTGCAGCGCGGCCCAGCTTTTGACGCGGGCATCGTCAACCTGGAATGCAAGCTCTTCCTTGTCGGCGTATTTCTCGTGATAGCGTTTTAGGAATTCGGCCGGCCGATAGATGAAGGGCGGGCGCGCCTGCGCCAGCGACTGAAGGAAGTTCGGGTTGGGATCTTCCCATTCATAGATCACGGTCGTTTCATCGGGAAACGAGACCTCGGGAAACTTGCCCTCGATCCGCAGGAAATCGGGTGGGCCCGAGGGGCTGAGCAATTCGTTGTTGGCGACGTCCTCCCACCAGTACCGGAAATCTTCCGACGTGAAGGGCTCGCCGTTGGACCATTTGTGGCCTTTGCGCAGATGCAGCGTGAACTTGCGGTTATCCTCGTTCTCGTAGCTGGCCAACAGGTCGGGAACCAGGTTGTAATCGGCATCATAGCCCACCAGCCGCGCATAGCCATAGACGACCATCTGGCGGATGTCCTTGGACCGGGTGACCATGGTCCGCAGGGTGCCCCCCTGTTTGCCAAAGGCGCGGCCCTTGGCCTCCAGATCCACGATCAGCGGCTCTTGCGGGATACGGTCCTGTATCGGTGGCAGGTTCCCGGCATCGACCTCGGTTTTCCAGAATGTGCTTTCCTGCAGATCGGGCGGGGTGTCCGCCTGTGCGGCAAGCCCGAAGGCAGAGGCCAGAACGGTGGCCAGCGTCAGTAATCGAGGGGTCTTAAACATGGCAACGTACCTTATGGCCGGGCTCCATCTCTACCAGTGAAGGTATCACGGTGTCCGAGAAACGAAAGGCGTCATCCCAACTGTCCGGTGATCCGGCGCCTAGGGCGACGAGCTTCAGGTCGATAGGGCGGTTGATGTCGGGCTCGGGCTGGGCCGCGATCAGCGCCTTTGTGTAGGGGTGGCGGGGATTGTAGAACAGCGTCTCGGGCGGGGCCTGTTCGACCACCAGCCCCTGCCGCATCACGGCGACCTCGTCCGCGATTCGGGCCACCACTGCTAGGTCGTGCGAGATGAAGAAATAGGACAGGTTCAGGCTGTCCTGCAGTTCCTCAAGTAGTGTCAGGATCTGTTCCTGCACCGAAACATCCAGCGCCGAGGTCGGTTCGTCGCAGATGATCAGCGTGGGGTCCAACATCATCGCGCGGGCAATCGACAGTCGCTGGCGCTGGCCACCGGAAAAGGCATGCGGATAGCGTTTCAACATGTCGGCGTTCAGCCCGACGCGCTTGAGCATCTCGGCCGCCTTTTCGCGTTGCTCCGCCGAGGTGCCGATCCCGTGAATCTCGAGCGGTTCGGTCATCGCGTCTTGAATGCGCATCCGCGGGCTGAGCGAGCTGTAAGGGTCCTGAAACACCATCTGCGCCTTGCGCTGGAACACGGTACGTTCGGCGCGCGTCATCTGGTGCACCAGGATCGGATCGTCCTGCGGCGTGGCGCGAAACAGAACCTCGCCGCCGGGATCGGGCAGTTCTGCGCCCAACGCGATGCGCGCGGCCGTGGTCTTGCCCGACCCGCTTTCGCCGACCACGGCCAGCGTTTTGCCCCTTGCCAGCTTCAGGTCGATGCCACGACAGGCGTGGATCAGCTTGTCGGCCTTCCACCCGCGGCCCGACCGCATTGTGTAGGTCTTGGAAACGCCCTTCATCTCGAGGATCAGATCCTCGTCCGGCATGGGGATACCTACGGCGTCCTCGTCGGGGATTTCCGGCGCGGCCTCGAACAATTGCTGCGTATAGGGATGCGCCGGTTCGCTCAGAATCAGCGCGGCGGGACCCGCCTCCATCACGCGGCCCTTGTGCATCACGACCACCTGTTCGGCCATGTTGGCCACCACGCCCAGGTCATGCGTCACAAGGATCAGCGCCATCCCGGTTTCCTGCTGCAGGTCCTTGATCAGCCCCAAAACCTGCGCCTGCGTCGTCACGTCCAGCGCGGTGGTGGGCTCGTCGGCGATCAGCAGGTCGGGCTTGGCCACCATGGCCATGGCAATCATCGCCCGCTGTCGCATCCCGCCCGACATTTCAAAAGGATACGAGTCATAGGCCCGCACGGGATCGGGAAAGCCGACACGTTCGAACTGTTTCAGCACTTCCTTGCGGGCCTCGGATTCCGAGGCCCCGCGATGCAGCCACAAGACTTCGCTGACCTGGTTGCCGATCTTGTGCAGCGGCGACAGCGACCGCATCGGCTCTTGAAAGATCATCGAGATCCGGTTCCCCCGGATGTCGCGCATCCTGCGCTCGCCGAGCGTGGCAAGATCAAGCTGATCCTGCCCGGTGCCGAAGGTGATCGTGCCCTTCCGTATCTGCGCCGCGCGGGGCAGGATACGCAGCACCGCCCGGCATGATATGGTCTTGCCCGACCCGGACTCTCCGACCAAAGCCAGCGTTTGTCCGGCCTCGACATCGAAGCTCACATCTTTGACGACGGAGTCTCCGTCCCCGAAACCAATGCTCAGGTCTCGGACAGACAGCAAGGCCGTCATGCGGAGGTTCCGCCCGTTTGGCCGCCGGTGGGCATGGCTTTGATCAACTCCCTGTTTTTTGGACGCAGTTTCGCGCGCCCGGGGGCAACTAGTCAAACACCTTCTTGGGGGAAAACGTCGCGGACTCGCGTCCCTTGGTGCATTGTCCCTACACAAAGCCTTGAGTTTTTGTCATCCAAGGCCCGACCGGTCCGCGCCAACGGGCCTGCAAAGGTATCACGGAGAGATCAGATCGTGCCACATCAACAAAGCCGCTTGGACCTGTTCATCGACCGCATGGTTTCGCAGCGGGCCTGCCTGGATGCCGCCATCGCCCAGACGTCCGGCATGGCCGGTCCGGTGTTCGAACTGGGGCTGGGCAACGGGCGGACCTATCATCACATGATCCAGCGCATCCAGGATCGTCCGGTCTATGTGTTCGAGCGCGCGGTGGCCTCGCACCCGGATTCAACCCCGTCCGAAGATCGTCTGATCTTGGGCGACGTGCGCGATACGCTGCCCGCCGCGCTGGATCGGTTCGGCGCAACCGCCAGCCTGATTCACGCCGATCTGGGCGGCCACAACAGGGAAAAGAACGATGCCTTCGCCCGCTTCGTGTCGCCGCTGATAGAACCACTACTGGCCGAAGGCGGTTTGATGGTCTCGAGCGACCGGATGTATTTCGAAACGCTGACGGAACAGCCCCTCCCCGAAGGCGCGGTTCCGGGTCGCTGCTTCATCTACCGGCGCTGAGCGGCGTTCCGCAGGGTCACTTTGCGCAGGGACTCGATCCCGGCACGGCGGGCGGTCTAACCTTCGCGTGACGTTCACGCAAAGGACCGCCCATGCTGTTTTACGATTGCTCTACCGCTCCGAACCCGCGCCGCGCCCGCATGTTCATCGCCGAAAAAGGGCTGCAGATCGAAACCCGCGACATCTCGATCGCCAAGGGCGAGCAACTGAGCGAGGCGTTTCGCAAGGTGAACCCCCGCGCCACCATTCCGGTGCTGGTTACCGACGAGGGCGCCGTTCTGACCGAGAACCTCGGTATCGCCGCCTATCTCGAGGCGCGCTTCCCCGAGCCCCCTTTGATGGGGCGGACGCCGGACGAGAAAGGGCTGGTGCTGATGTGGAACGCGATCGTCGAACAACAGGGCGGGGCGCCCATCGCCGACGCGCTGCGCAACACGCATCCGGCCTTCAAGGACCGCGCCGTTCCCGGCCCGCAGAACCACGCGCAGATCCCTGAACTGGCCGAACGCGGCATCGCGCGCGTCGGGGCGTTCTTCGACCTGCTCGAAGAACGCTTGCAAGACAGCCCCTTCATCGCGGGCGAGGCGTTCTCGCTGGCCGATATCTCGACCTTCGTTTTCGTGGATTTCGCCCGTGTCATCAAGATGCGCATCCCCGAGGGCAACACGGCAACCCGAGCCTGGTTCGACAGCGTGCAGGCGCGGCCCAGCGCCAGTGCCTGACAGCACTGTACAGAAATGTCTAGACAGAAGTGAACAGTGCCCCTAGCGTCCTTTTGGAATCGTCCAGGGGAGGTCGGGATGAAATCGCAGTATCGCGTTGTGGTGATCGGGGGTGGCGTCGTCGGCGCCTCGGTTCTGTATCATCTAGCCAAGTTCGGTTGGTCGGATGTGGTCATGCTGGAACGACGGCGTCTGGCGTCGGGGTCGTCATGGCATGCGGCGGGGGGTATCCACGCGCTGAACGCCGATCCGAACATGGCGGCGCTGCAGGCCTACACGATCGACCTTCTGAGCGAGATCGAGAAGGAATCGGGTCAGAATATCGGTCTGCACATGACCGGTGGTCTGACGTTGGCCGGAACCCCCGAACGGTGGGAGTGGTTGCAGGCGAATTACCGCATCTTCCAGTCCATCGGCATAGACGATTGCGAATTGCTGAGCCCGGAAGAGGCGCAGAAACGCTGCCCGATCATGTCCACCGACGGCATTCTGGGCGCGATGTGGGCCGACCGCGAAGGCTATATTGATACCACGGGCACCGTGCAGGCTTATGCTACCGCAGCCAAAAAGCGCGGGGCGGAATACTATGAGGAAACCAAGGTTGAGGAACTGATCCAGACCGCCGATGGCTGGCAGGTGGTGACCGACCGGGGCACGATCACCTGCGAACATGTGGTCAACGCTGCCGGCCTGTGGGCCAAGCAGGTGGGGCGCATGGCCGGGGTCGAGCTGCCGGTATCTCCGCTGAAACACCACTATCTGATCACCGACACGGTGCCCGAGGTCGCGGCGGCCGATTTCGAGATGCCGATGACCGTGGATCTGGAGGGCTTCACCTACATGCGGCAGGACCAGAAGGGCGTTCTGGTTGGCATCTACGAGGTCGATCACGAGCACTGGGCCATGGACGGCGCGCCATGGAACTATGGCGAGGAGCTGTTCCAGGAGCAGCTGGACCGCATCGAGAACGAACTGACGCTGGGCTTCCAGCGCTACCCGGCGATCCAGAACGTGGGCATCAAGACATGGGTGAACGGTGCTTTCACCTTCTCGCCTGACGGCAACCCTCTGGTCGGTCCGGTGCCGGGCAAGCGCGGCTATTGGACTGCCTGCGCGGTGATGGCCGGGTTCCTGCAGGGCGGCGGCGTCGGCAAGACGCTGGCCGAATGGATGATCCATGGCGAGCCCGAGGCCGACGCCTGGCCGATGGATGTGGCGCGCTATGGCGACTTTGCCCAGAACAAGCGCTACATCCGCGAAACCACCGGCCAATTCTATTCCCGACGCTTCGTGATGACCTATCCGAACGAGCAGCTGCCCGCCGGACGCCCGTTGAAGATGTCGCCAGCCCATGACGCAATGACCGAGGCGGGTTGCAAATGGGGGGTCAGCTGGGATCTCGAGGTGCCGCTTTATTTCGCGCCCAAGGGGTTCGAGGAAACGCCGACGCTCAAACGCTCGAATGCCTTCGACATCGTGGCCGAGGAATGCCGCACCATCCGCGAAGGCGTAGGCCTGATGGACATCACCGGGTTTTCACGGTTCGAGGTTTCGGGGCCGAATGCGGAAATCTGGCTTAACAAGGTGATGGCCTCGAACCTGCCGGGACCGGGCCGCGCGAAACTGGCGCCGATGCTGGGCGAGAACGGGCGGCTCAAGGGCGACCTGACGGTTCTGAACTGGGGCGACGGCACTTGGTGGATCATGGGCAGCTATTACCTGCGGGCCTGGCACATGCGCTGGTTCGACGATCACATGATCGACGGGGTCACCGTGCGCGACCTGGGCGAGGAGGTCTGCGGCTTTGCCGTGGTTGGCCCGAAATCGCAGGCGGTGGTCGAGAAACTGGCCGAGCAGGATATCTCAACCCTGAAATTCATGGGCTGCGGTGACTACGACATCGGCCTCGTGCGCGCCCGCGTGGCCCGCATGTCGGTCACCGGCGAAAAGGGCTATGAGATCAACTGCCGCTATGGCGACCACATCGCCCTGCGCCGCGCGCTGCTTGAGGCCGGAGCCAGCGAAGGCATCCGCGAATGCGGCTTCAACGCGATGCTGTCCACGCGGCTTGAGAAAAGCTTTGGCATCTGGTCGGCCGAGTTCACCCAGGCCTACACCCCCGGCATGACCGGCATGGACCGCTGGATCGACTGGGACAAGGATTTCGTCGGTAAGGACGCAGCTCTGGCCGAGCGTGAGGGCAACGGCCCGGCGCAGGTTCAGGTGACGCTCGAGGTGGACGCGCTGGATGCGGATGCCAGCGGGTACGAGCCGGTCTGGGCGGGCGACCAACGCGTGGGTTTCGTGACCTCGGGCGGGTATGGCCACTATATCGGCAAGTCGCTGGCGATGGCGCTGGTGGACCGCGACAAGGCACAGCCGGGAACCGAACTGTCGGTGCACGTGGTCGGGGTGGAGCGGCCCGCGCGAGTGATCGCGCCGTCGCCCTATGATCCCGAGGGCAAGGCGATGCGGGGCTGATCGTGGCGGCGCGGGGCAGGGAGCGGCGACGGCGGGGCCGGGGCGCTGAGGCCGTACCCGCGACCCATCGGGATGTTAACTATCGCCAGTTGCGCAACC